>JAISPN010000238.1 GCA_031274845.1 Acidobacteriaceae bacterium | reverse complement strand
TCTCGTGTCCACTTCGACGGGTGCGTTTGCGCAAGGCGCCTTCCGGCTCACGAGCACTGATGTTGCCGCTGGCGCGGCGATCAAGAACGAGCAGGTGTTCAACGGATTCGGCTGTAGCGGGCAGAACGTCTCGCCAGCGCTGTCGTGGTCGGGCGCGCCGGCGGGGACGAAAAGCTTCGCGCTCATCCTGCACGATCCGGACGCGCCGACCGGCGTTGGCGGCTTCACGCACTGGATCGTCTACAACATTCCAGCGACGGCGCGCGGTCTCGCGAAGGGCGCGGGGAGCGCCGGTGGCACGCTGCCTTCTGGCGCGGCGCAGTCGCCGACCTCGTTTGGCGCGGCGGGATACGGCGGGCCCTGTCCGCCGGCGGGCGACAAGGCGCACCGCTACGTCTTTACGCTTTACGCATTGAGCGTAGAGAAAGTGGAACTCGCGCCCGATGCGACGCAAGCGCTCGCGGGGTTCACGATCAACGGGAGCCGCCTTGCGACCGCCAGCTTGACGGCGATGTTCGGCCGCTGACGAACGCCTGTCGCGGCCGCGCTCTGTGGTCGAGCGCGATCCAACGCGACACACTGCCTCGCGCACGGTATGATTTATGTTTGCCGAGCGCAGCCGTGTTTCGCTCTATACTCATTTTCGATTTCCGCATCAGATGCCGCAGCCTAGACTGACGCTGGCCCGGGTTCTCTGGCTCGTTTGTGCGTGCCTGCTGCTCCTGCCACGCGTGTCGGTGGCGGCGAAGCCGCTGCTGGTTGTCGATCTCGACGGCGACGGTCAGCGCGATCGCATCACGCGCAGCCACCGTGAGCCGACGGTGCTGCGTCTCTGGCTATCGTCATCTGGAACAACCCAACGCCTTCGCGCCAGCGCTCCAATACTGCACGTGGTTGCCGTGGATTTCGACGGCACGCATCGCCCCGCGCTCATTGCGCGTGATGCGAAGTCGCGCGTCCACATCTGGACGTGGCGGCCCAACTGGACCTGGCGGCATACCTCGTTCAACCCGTATCGGCCGCACGTGATCACGCTGCTCACGCTCTCGAGCGCCAGGCATCACGCTGTTCACAACACCTCGTCCGACCCCGAGAACGCGGTCGCCGATCTTGCCAACACCGCGCTGATGCTGCCGGTCTGTCCGCTGGCGCGCGTGCCTGTGCCAGTGCCGGTTCGCGGTCCCGCCGTCTCTGTCGCGCCGCCGATCCTCTCGGTCTTCGTCGTCGATCCATCTCTCCCGCGTCCTCCACCTCCCGTGCGTTTGGCGTAAGGTTTTTATCCGCGTCGATGTCTGGCTGACGGCTGTACTCAGGTCGTCTCGCTCGAAGGCAGCAGCGGACGTGCAGTTCGTGGCGCACGCGTTGTCAGCAACATGACGTGCGCAGTGGGATGGAGCGTGTATGCGTATCGTTCTGGCCGATATCAAAGGTGGCGACGGTGTTCTCAGCAAGGACACGGTTGTCGGCGGGTACGGCTCGCGGTTGAGACCCTTTACGCGCGTGACCGGCATCATCGCGTATCTGAAGCAACGATTTCACGACATGCCGAGCGTGCACCTCGCGTACGCGGCGGCAATCCTCGCGCGCGCCGGACACGAGGTGGTGGGCAGCACGGGCGAACCGGTCGATGGCGATGTCGCGCTCGTGCTTTCGTCGCTGGTCGACTACCGCCGGGAAGTCGCGTGGGCCAAGGCGATGCGCGAACGCGGCGCGCGGGTCGGCTTCGTCGGTCTTGCCGCGCAGAAGATGCCGCACCTCTTCGAGGAGGCCGCCGATTTCATCATCGACGGCGAGCCGGAGTCGGCGCTCCTGCGGCTGGCGACGGGCGAATCGTTGACCGGCATGGTGCCGAGCCCTCAGCTCGACGATCTCGATGCGTTGCCGTTTCCGTACTGGGACCCGTTGCTCACTCGGCGCCGGAGCGTGCGCGTGCCGCTCGCGGGGCGCGCGTATAGCGGATCGTTGCCGGTGCTGGCGTCGCGCAGTTGCCCGGAGTTCTGCACCTACTGTCCGCACCGGATTCAGTCCACCTATCGCTCGCGGTCGGTCGCCAACATCCTCGACGAGTTGAGCTATCTCCAGGATCGGCACGGCCGGCGTCACATCGTGTTCCGCGATCCGCTCTTCTCGCAGGAGCGGGATCGGGTGCTGGAGTTGTGCGACGGCATCCGTTCGCGCGGTCTCTCGCACAGCTTCGAGTGCGAGACGCGGCTCGATCGTCTCGACGATCGGCTGCTCACGGCAATGCACGGCGCGGGGCTCCGAGCCATGAGCTTTGGCGTCGAGTCGGTCGCCGCGACGACGCTCAAGAAGGTGGGGCGGCGTCCGATTCCCGAGGCGCACCAGCGCGATATTCTGCGCCGCTGCCAGCAGTTGGGCATCGTGACGGCGGCGTTCTACGTGTTCGGCTTCTCGGAAGACACGTGGGAATCGATCTGCGCGACGATCGAGCATTCGATCGATCTCGGGTCGACCGTGGCGCAGTTCAAGATCCTGACGCCGTATCCAGGGACACCGCTCTACAACCGGATGAAGTCGACGGTGACGGAAACCGATTGGGAGCAGTTCGACGGTTTCACGCCGACGTTCACGCATCCCACGCTGACCAACGGCGAACTGCGGTGCCTCCTCGGGAGCGCGTACACGCAGTTTTATGTCCGGCCGTCGTTTCTGACGAACTACTTGCGGATCGGCGCGCCCAGAGTGCGCGCGCTGGTCGACGCGCTCGACCAACGGCTCAAGCGGCGTCATGCTCGTGACCTCGAGCTCAACGCACGGTCGCTCTCGTGCTAAGTCCCGCCCTGCAGGCGGTGTGGCCGTATGCGGGTATTCTCGTCGCGGCCATCATCGAAGGGGAGATCGCGTATCTCGCGGCGGCCGCGCTCGTCGCGCAGGGGCAACTCGATGCGTTTGGCGTGCTCGTGTCGGGCGCGCTCGGCGCGTCGATTGGCGATCAGGTGTACTTCTATCTGTTTCGGGGACGGCTCCCGCGATGGGTGGCGCGCTTTCCGTCGCTGCAGGAGCGCGCGGCGCCGCTTGTCGAGCGCGTGCGCCGGCACGCCGCGCTGGCGGTGTTGATGATCCGCTTTTCGCCCGGCCTGCGCGTCGCGTTGGCCGCGGCCTGCGCGTGGGTGGATGTCTCGCCGCGTCTTTTCTCGGTGCTCAACCTGATCTCCGCGTTTCTCTGGGCATCGGTGCTGCTCATCCTCGTCGGCTGGTTTGGTCCGGCGGTGCTTGCCTCGGTGGGGCTCGACGGCTGGAAGGGCGCGGTCGCGATTGGGCTTGTGCTCTTCGCCTTGTTTAAAGCGTTCGGTGTCTACGAACGCCGCGTCGTCGAACGGCGCGCCACACGTTAACGACTGTCTTGAGACTGGACGATATTTAAATGGCTGCAATCGCCCGATTTGGCACCCGCGTGGTTCCGGAGCTGCCGCAAATCATCAAGGAATGCCGCGAGCGCGGTCAGCTCGTCAAGGGGCCGTACATCGAGGCGTTCGAAGAGGCGTTTGCCACCTTGCTCGGCGGATCGGGATACGTGCGCACCTGCTCGACCGAGTACGGCCGCATGGCGCTGTATTTCATCCTCAAGGCGATGGACCTGCCCGCCGGGTCCGAAGTGATCGTGCCGGCGTTGACGTTCTGGGTCGTGCCGGAAATCGTGCGCGTCGCGGGGTTGACGCCCGTATTTGCCGACATTGATCCGGTCACTTTCACGCTGTCGCCGCAAGCGGCGGAGCGCGCGGTGACGCCGAATACGCGCGCCATCTTGCCGACGCACTTGTACGGCATGTCGTGCGACATGGACCCGATTCTCGACACCGCGAAGCGTCACAACCTGAAAGTGATCGAGGACTGCGCGCACTCGCTGGGCGCCACCTACAAAGGGCGCATGACCGGCACGCTGGGCGACGCGAGCTTCTTCAGCTTTCAGGCGTTCAAGCCGCTGAACACGTACGGCGGCGGTCTCGCGTGGGTGCGCGATCAGGCGATCGCCAAGCGCGTGGGTGAATTTGCCGACGGCGAAGAGTGGCCGACCGAGAAGCGTGTCGAGAGCATCTTTTCGTCCGGCAAGTGGCAGCACATGTTCATCCGGCCGAAGGTGTTTACCTTCTCGCTCTTTCCGGTCTGGTACGTGGCGTCGTTTACCGGCTCCAAGCCGGAGGAGCGTCTGTGGGAGAAGGTGCGGCCGTTGTCGCCGCTCCCGGAAAAATATCGCGGACGATTTACCAACGTGCAGGCGGCGATGGGGCTCGCGGGGCTCAAGCACCTGCCGGAGTTCATCGAACGCACCAGACATCACGCGCGGATGCTCGACGAGATCCTTGGCGACGTGCCGGGGCTCGTCATCCCCACGACGCCGGCGGGGCGCGAGCACGTTTACTACCAGTACTGCCCCTATGTGCCCGACAGCGAGACGCTCGTGAAGCGGTGCATCCGCCGCGGCGTGGACGTGGCGCCGATGCACGTGGACATCTGCAGCGAGATGCCGCTCTTTGGCTGGAAAGGTGCAGCGATGCCGGGCGCCAGAAAAGCGGCGACAGCCGTGCAGGTGCCGGTGTACGAATCACTCTCGGACGAGGAGATCACGCGGGTCGGCCGCCTCGTCAGGCAACAGATGCTTCGTATCAACGCGTCCGCCAAATAGGAGGCATCATGCGGCGGCGTCTCTCGGCCTTTGTGTTGCTGGTGGGCGCGATGATGACCGCGCTTCTCGTTCTCGTCTCGACGGATCTTGCCGCGCAGCGCGCGACGTCACCACGTCCAGCACCCACGCCGCCACGTCCGGCAAATAGTCCCTCCACGCCGCGCGCGAAGTTTGCCGAGTGGGCGCGGATTACCGATCCGTTGCCCGGTCCCGCGTCGGCGATCGGGTTCTACAGCGCTGGATGCTTGCAGGGGGCCGAGCCGCTTCCGCTCGACGGCGACGGCTACTCGGTGATGCGTCCGTCCCGGCGTCACTACTACGCGCATCCGTCGCTCCTTGCGTATCTGACGCAGTTTGCGTCGGCGATGTACGCGCGCGATAAACAGTTCCTGCTGATTGGCGATATCGCGCCGCCGCGTGGCGGGCCGATGTTGACGGGGCATGTCAGCCATCAGAACGGCCTCGATGCCGACATCTGGTTCACGACGCGCGCGACGCGGCCGACCAACGTCCAGCGCGAACAACTTGGCGCGCCGACCTTCGTGACCGGACGAAAGACGCTCAAGCCGACCTGGGGCGCCGCGCAAGCGAAGCTCTTGGCGGCGGCGGCCGACAACGACGAGGTGAACCGGATCTTCGTCAGCCCGCCGATCAAGCGCTACATGTGCAAGGAGTATCCGAAGGCGGCGTGGCTCTATCGCATCCGCCCCTGGTGGGGGCACGAGGAGCACTTTCATGTGCGTCTCGTGTGTCCGGCGGAGAATCCGCTCTGCAACGAACAGGATGGCCTGAACCCGGCGGATAACGGGTGCGGCGCGGATCTCGACTGGTGGTTTTCCGCCGAGGCTGACCGCGATTGGCAACGTCTGTCGACGTCAACCGAGCCGCGGTCATTCCCCGATCTGCCTCCGCAGTGCGCCGCGATGCCGGCGCCACGTTCCCGTTAGCGCTGAGGCGCGCGCGGTTGCTGTGGCTGCGGAGCGCGTGTTTGCGGCGGGCGCGGTGACGCGGGCACGCCAGCCGGACGCCGTGGAATCTTGCCGTCGCGCATCGCCGCCTGGTAGGCAAACGCCGCGAGCACCATCGCCGACTGCTGGAGGTCGTGTTCGCTGACCGCTTCGAAGAAGTCCTCGTTGGTGTGGCGCGTCCGGAGGTCGTAGTTCCCGTAGTCCATGATCGTCGTAAACGCCGGGATGCCCGCCTCGTCGAACACGCCATCCTCTGACGTGAAGTTGCTGTCCATGACGTTCCGCTTCAGCCCCAGATCCTTGAGCGGCGCGAGCCACCCGTCGAAAATCGTGCGCGCCGCGGCGTTGTTCGCCATGTACCAGCCGTAGGTCGCGCCGGTGCCCGGATCGTTGTTGAGATACACCGAGATCGCATCGCGCGCGGCTTGCGTGGTGAGGTGCTGCGCGACGTACGCCTTGCCGCCGAGGAAGCCGACTTCTTCACCGCTCCAGAGCGCGACACGAATCGTGCGGCGCGGGTGGATGCCGATGGCTTTCAGAATCCGCATCGCTTCGGCGGCGGTCGCGGCGCCATCCGCGTTGTCCGTCGCGCCGGTGGCGGCGTGCCACGAATCGAGGTGCGCGCCGACGAGGACGATCTCGTTCTTGAGCACCGGATCTTCGCCGGGAATGTCCGCGATCACGTTGTAGCTGTTCAGATCGTCCTGCTGATACTTGACGCGCAGTTCGAGCCGGAGTTCCGGCGCGACGCCCGCCTCGATCATGTGCAGCAGCATGTTGTAGTGCTCGGCCACGAGCGTGATGTTCGGGATCGCATCGTCTCTGGTGGCGATGTTGCCCGTGACAATCGCGGTCCCGTGCTCGACGTTGCCGGGACGGAGCACGGCGGCGGCGCCAAACTGTTGCAGCAGACGATTCATGTCGAGTGTCGCGACCGCCGCGGGTTGCTGCCGCTCGCGCGGCGGCTCTGGACCGCCGATGCGCACCGGTTGATCCGTGTCAGCCGGCTGCTCGCGATCTTTTTTCGAGAACACCGTCTGCAGCGGCGAGGCGAGCACAATCGCGCCGCGCAGTTTGGGGCCGAGCGCGGTGATCTGCTCCTCGGTCTTGTCGCCCAAATAGATGGGCGTGCCGGTGACGACCCCTTTCACCGACGGCGTCCAGGCTTGCGGATAGCCGATCAGCGGGAAGTAGCGCGGCCCTGTCATCTCAAGCGAAAACTTTTCAAGTTCCCAGCCTCGGCCGAATTCAAACGGTTCGAGGTGCGAGTTGGTGAGCCCCCACTCCGCCATCTTCGCGCGGAGGTAGTCGGCCGCTTGCTTGTGCGCGCGGCTTCCGGTGGGACGAGCGCCGGTGACATTGGTGATGTAGTTGAACGTCTCCGAGACTTTTGAGTGCGTGGTCGCCTCGGCGCGGATGCGCGCGACGATTGCGGGGTCGATGGTGTCTTGAGCCATCACGACCACCAGTGGTAGCAGGGCGACGGCAAGCAGCGTGGAGAAAACGATCCGGACGACGCGCATATGAGGGTACCTCGCAGTGAATTTCTGGAGGATTCTACGCGATCGTCACGCGTGTTTTGCGGCTTTGGCGCGCGCGGCCTGTATTTTGGCCATCGCCCGTCCTTCGCACCGCCGGACCCGCTCGCGCGACATCGACAGACGCCGGCCGATCTCTTCGAGCGTCATCTCGCGATCCGACCCCAGCCCGTACCTGAGACGCAGAATCTCGCGCTCGCGTTCGTCGAGCGGCGCCATGGCGAGTTCGACTTCCTTGGCCATCTGCTCACGGATGAGCGCCGCTTCGGGCGTGGGGGTCGAGAGGTCTTCGAGCGATGTCCGCCACGTCTGCTCCTCGTCGTCGCTCATCGACGCGTCGAGCGAGGCGGGGGCGTGCGCCGCGTCGAGCAGCAGTTGCAGTTTCGTCACGGGCATCCCGAGCTGGACCGCGATCTCGTCGGGACGCGGCTCCCGTCCGAGACGCGCGCGCAGTTCGCGCCGCATCCGGGCGATTTTGTTGAGCGCCTCGATGACGTGTCCCGGGAGACGGATCGTGCGTCCGTACTCGGCGACGGCGCGGCCGACGGCTTGTCGAATCCACCAGGTCGCGTAGGTCGAGAACTTGAATCCGCGCCGGTACTGAAAGCGATCGACCGCTTTCATCAAGCCGATGTTCCCCTCCTGAATCAGATCCAGTAGCGTCAGGCCGTTGCCCAGATAGCGTTTCGCAATCGACACGACGAGGCGCAGGTTCGGTTCGATCAGTTGGTGCTTGGCGAGCGTGACCGCGGTTTCTTGCGCGATGACCACCGCCACCCGCTGGCCGAACTGGTGACGAGGCAAGCCGACCTCACGTTCGAGGATCAACTTGGCGCGATTGGACCGCACGCGGCCGGGGTAATGGCGGAGCGACTTGAAGCGGTCGTTGACGCGCTGCAACTCCTTGACGAGATCGTCGAGGACGGATGGACGGATGGGGAGTTCGCGGAGTTCGGCCGCAATCGCCTGTTCGCCCGCGGCCGTGTCGACCATCTGCTGAATGCGCGTGAAGGCGGCGAGCACCGGTTTCATCCGTCCGGGCGTCAGTTCGCCGCCGTCGGGGAGCAGAATCAGCTCGGCGGCCGGCGTGGCGCCCCGTGCGACGTCCGCGGCGAGTTCGAGCAGCGTCTGTATCGCGCACGGAATCACGGCGATTGCTTCGAGCAGGTTGACGCGCGCGGTTTCAATCCGCTGGCCGATCTCGCGCTCTTCGCGCGCCGTCAGGAGCTTGATGCGGCCGATGTGCGCCATGTACATGCGCACCAGATCGCCTTCGGAGTCGGGGACCCCTTTGGCCGGTGACCGCTCGATCCGTTCGCCGCGGTCGATGTCGAAGTGCTGTTCTTCGAACGCTTCCGGTTCTTCCTCGCGGAGCAGACGCTCTGGCGAGTCGAGCAGCACGTCAGGCCCGTGCGGCTCGTCGGCCGGACCGCCAATCGGCACGAGGCCGAAGTCGCGCGCGCGCGCCCGCCAGTCGAGGACGTGCGTGTTACTGGCGGGGTCCTGCCAGTCAATCAGCGAGATCGGTTGTTGCGAAGGGCGCCCGCGCCGGCGCCGTGGTGTGTGCTCGGGTGTGTCGGTCATCACTTGAATCCTAGCGTGGATTTCCCTCATTTCGCGGGTGAGTACAATCGCAAGCGAAGGAAACCCCGTGATTCCCACGTCTCCCGACCTGACGCTTGCCGCCCGCGATCTCTTTCACATCGACACCGATTTGCAGGTGCCGGCCTTCTCCGTCGCCGACGAGCATGTGCCGCCGGTCGATCGTGATTATGTCTTCGAACGCGACACGACGCTGGCGTTGCTCGCGGGTTTTCTGCACAACCGGCGCGTCCTCGTGCAGGGGCGTCACGGGACCGGCAAGTCGAGCCACATCGAGCAGGTCGCCGCGCGGCTCAATTGGCCGTGTGTCCGCGTCAACCTCGATGGACACGTCACGCGGATGGATCTCGTCGGCAAGGATGCGATCGTCCTGCGCGAAGGGAAGCAGGTGACCGAGTTTCAACCCGGGATTCTCACCTGGGCGCTGCAACGGCCGTGCGCGCTCGTGTTCGACGAGTACGATGCCGGCCGCGCCGACGTCATGTTCGTCATCCAGCGCGTGCTTGAAGTGGAAGGACGCCTCACGCTGCTCGATCAGAGCCGCGTCATCGAGCCGCACCCGGCGTTTCGCGTGTTCGCCACCGCCAACACGGTGGGGCTTGGCGACGCCACGGGTCTCTATCACGGGACGCAGCCGCTCAATCAAGGCCAGATGGATCGGTGGAATATCGTCGTCACCTTGAACTACCTGCCGCACGACAAGGAGGTCGATGTCGTGCTGGCGCGGCGTCCGGAATATCGCACGGCGCGGGGACGCGAGACGGTGAGCGCGATGGTGGCGCTCGCGGCCTTGACGCGGCGCGGGTTTACTGACGGCGATCTGTCGACGGTGATGTCGCCGCGCACGGTCGTCACCTGGGCCGAGAACGCGACGCTCTTTCACGACCTGGCGCTCGCGTTCCGTCTGACTTTCCTCAATCGGTGCGACGAAGACGAGCGCGCGCTGGTCGCCGAGTACTACCAACGCTGCTTCGGTCAGGATCTGCCGGCGGAGTCCGCGCCCGCGGGGCCGCCGGTTCGCTGACGTGGACGCGCGGACGCTTGCGGCGATTGCCGCCTGCGCGCGGACGCTTGCCGATGGCGGCGACGCGGAGGCGCTCGTCGAACGCGCGGGGACGACGACGGTTGGACCGCTGCGCGCGTATGCCGACCGCGTGGCGCTCACGCGCCGTTACGTCGATCCGGCGATCGAGGCTTGCTATCGCCCCGCTGAACCACGCGCGGCGCTGCTGTACGACGCGCTCGGCGCGGCGCGCGTCGATGCGCTGGGCGTCCTCTGGCTGCGCGGTGTCGCCAGCAATCTGCTCGCGCATCCTGGGAGAGATGAGGACGGGGTGCGCTGGCTGGCGTTCGAGCAATTCAGCCACCATGCCGCGCCGCCGGAGAAGGCGGCGCTCGTCGCGCGCGCGCGGCGAGCGATGACGTCAGCGCTCGTCGACGAACTGCGCGCGTTCGCCAGCGTGCTTCGCGATCAGTCCGAGTTTTTTGTCGCGGCGGCGGCGTGGTGCATCCGTGCGTCCGGCGAAGCGCCGCTCCCGGTCGCGCATGTGGCCGAGCGAGGTTTTGCGATTCCGAACCGGCCGGGTGGCGTCGATGTGCGCCGCGGACGGTACATGGCGCCGGGACGCGACAGCAAGACTCACGCGAATAACAGCGCGGGTGAGAGCGAAGGCGGGGCAGGATCGTCAACCGCGCCGGCGGATCTCAATGCGTCGCACGACGGCTATCGCGTCTACACGACTGCGTCCGATCGGGTGACGAATGCGGTCGCGCTCACCGGACGTGACGATCTCGCGCGGTTGCGGATGGCGCTCGATGCCGAGTTCGGC
>JAISPN010000217.1 GCA_031274845.1 Acidobacteriaceae bacterium | reverse complement strand
GCGCGTTTGCCGAGAAGACGCAGATGCCGGTCGCGATGACGCTGCTGGGCATCGGCGGTTTTCCGGCCAGCCATCCGCTGAACCTCGGCATGATGGGCATGCACGGCGAGGCGTGGGTGAACACGGCGATTCAGGAATCCGATCTCTTGATCGCCGTCGGCATGCGCTTCGACGACCGGGTGACAGGCAATCTGCGCACCTACGCGCCGCACGCCAAGAAGATTCACATCGACATCGACCCGGCGGAGTTCAACAAGAACGTGCGCGTCGATGCGGCGGTCGCTGGCGATGCGGGCACGGTGTTGAGCGGGTGGATGCCGCGTGTCGGCGAGCGCGATCGGTCGCAGTGGCTGGCGCACATCTCCGACCTCAAGGGCGATGCGGCCGTGCGCGACATTCAGAACCTGCCCGACGCCGGACATTTGTATGCGGCGCATGTGATTCACGATTTGTGGCGCCTCACGGAGGGGAAGGCGATTGTCGTCACCGACGTGGGGCAGCATCAGATGTGGGAGGCGCAGTACTACCATCACGACACGCCCCGTTCGCTCATCACCTCTGGCGGACTCGGCACGATGGGGTTTGCGCTGCCGGCGGCGATTGGCGCGAAGGTGGGACGTCCCGACGCGGAAGTGTGGGTCGTGGTTGGCGACGGCGGCTTCCAGATGACGCTGTGCGAACTGGCCACCATGGTGCAGGAAGAAATTGATGTCAAGGTCGCCGTCATCAACAACGGCTATCTCGGCATGGTGCGTCAGTGGCAGGAGTTCTTCTATCAGCGGCGCTATGCGGCGACGCCGATTACTGGCCCGGATCTCCAGAAGCTGGCGGAGGCGTACGGCGTCTGGGGCGCGACCGTCACCACGCGCGCCGAGGTGGAATCGGCGGTCACCACCGCGCGCCGCGAACGTGGCGCGCTCATCGATTTCCGTGTCGAGCAAGAGGATTCGGTTTACCCGATGGTGCCGGCCGGGGCCGACTTGCACAAGATGATTCGGCGTCCGTCGCCGATTGCGGAAACCACCGCGGATTAGATAGACGCGAAGACTTTAGGGTGTGAGATGCAAACATTCGCCGTGTATGTAGACAACAAACCAGGCGCGCTGAGCCGCGTGGCGTCGCTCTTCCGCCGCCGCGCGTTCAACATCGAATCGCTGACCGTCGGTCACACCGAGACCAAAGGGCTCTCGCGCATGACGATCGTCGTCGACACCGATGAGCGGGGCGCCAGCCTGGTCGAAGCGAATCTGTACAAGCTGATCCCGGTGCGCCGGGTCGACAACATCACCCGCGTGCCGACGATTGCCAGAGATCTGGCGATGATCAAGGTGGCGGCCACCGGAGACGCGCGCACGCAGGTGATGCAGCTCGTCGACGTCTACCGCGCGCGCATCGTCGATGTGTCGCCGGAGTCGCTGGTGATCGAAACGACCGGGACCGAAGATAAAATTGACAGCTTGCTCGAAGTGCTACGGCCCTACGGTGTGCGCGAGATGGTGCGCACCGGCCGGGTCGAGATGGCGCGCGGCACGACGTTGCCGACGCCGAAACTGTCGGCGCGGCGCGGCGGCAGCGAGCGCAAGGCCACAGACGTAACAAACGCATCAGTTTAGGAGAACGCAGGCGAACATGGCGAAGATGTATTACGACGCGGACGCAGACCTCTCACTCATTCAAGGGAAAAAGGTCGCGATTATCGGGTCTGGCTCGCAGGGGCACGCGCACGCGCTGAGCCTGAAGGACAGTGGCGTGAGCGTGAAGGTGGGATTGCCCGCCTCAAGCCGCTCTCGCGCCAAAGCGAAAGCGGCCGGCCTCGAGGTCGGCGACGTCGCCGACGTCTCGAAGTGGGCCGCCGTGATCATGGTGCTGGTGCCAGACACCACCGCGGCGAAGCTATATGCCGACGCCATCGAGCCCCATCTGACCGCGGGCAAGATGTTGATGTTCGCGCACGGCTTCAACATCCGCTTCGGCACCATCAAGGTCCGTCCGGATGTCGACGTCACGATGGTGGCGCCCAAGTCGCCGGGCCATCGCGTCCGCGAACTGTATGTCGAAGGGGCCGGCACGCCGGCGCTCATCGCCGTGCACCAGGACGGCACCGGCAAGGCCAAGGCGCTCACGCTGTCGTATGCGAAGGGCATTGGCGTCACCCGTGCGGGCGTGATCGAGACGACCTTCTCGGAAGAAACCGAAACCGATCTCTTCGGCGAACAGGCCGTGCTCTGCGGCGGCGTCAGCGCGCTCGTCAAGGCGGGCTTCGACACGCTCGTCGACGCGGGCTATCAGCCGGAGGTGGCGTACTTCGAGTGCCTCCACGAGCTGAAGCTGATTGTCGACCTGATGTATCAGGGCGGCCTGAACTACATGCGCTACTCGGTGAGCGACACGGCGGAATACGGTGACTACACCGGCGGCCCGCGTCTCATCACCGCCCAGACGAGAAGCGAGATGAAGAAGATGCTCGACGAGATCCGCAGCGGCAACTTTGCCGAGACGTGGGTCGCGGAGAACGCCTCTGGCCGCAAGGGCTTTGAAGCCACCAGGCGGCAGGAGCGCAGCCACCGGATCGAGAAGGTGGGGGCGGAACTTCGGTCGTTGATGCCGTTCCTCAAGCCGGTGACGATTACGGACGAAGACGCCCGCTAACTCACGGACTTACCCTCATGCCGGCGCGTCATCGCGTCGTTAGAGAGGCTCGCGGACCATCACGGCACGGCTCGCCGCTTGGCCGTGATGCTGCGCGACATCCGCACTCTCCCTGTCGAGGCCTCGAATGGCCTCGACACCTTCTCCCATGACATTTGAATTGCCTCGGCGGATGGCCATTGTGACCAGCTCGCCGGGGTGAGCAAACCCGGAAAATATTCCGTACAATAAATTCATTCCCTTCCGTTGCTCGATGGCGATGGCTTTGCACCTCTTGTTAGCCCTGAGGTGCGAGCGAGCCTCGAAAATATTCCATACGATTAATTTAGTGGCAGGCGGCTTGGCTGGGGCAGCCATCGCAGGCTGACAACGCCGTCGCTCTTTGGAGCGCCACCGTCACGTCGAAGCCTTTACCCAGCATCAGTCTGGGGCTTTCGCCGCTGATTCGAACTGCCAGATGACTCGATCGAACATTGACCAGATTGCGAGGCTTTCGGTTATGCACATGACGAAACGCACGCAGGCGCCGCATGAAGAGATAGCGGTCCTCATCCGATCCTTCAGGATCGCGGCGCACTGGACGCGGGAGGAACTTGCCGTCAAGGCGGGCCTGACGCCGATGGTGGTGGCCGCCGCGGAGGAGGGGCACAGCACGCAGTGGGAGACGCTGACGAAGTTGGCCAACGCCTTCGGGTGTGACAGTTTTGTCGAGTTATGCCGTGCCGGGGACCATCTGTTTCAATCCGAGTGGACGAGCAAGCTCCTCCGTCTCTGGAAGGCGCTCCCGGACGATGAGGCGAGGAAGCGCGCGCTGGACATCGTGGTCGCCGAGGTCATGAAGCCTCGGAAATAACCAGATGTTTTATTCGTCCGTGCAGGCGCGGCGTGCGGCTGGTGAGAGGAGCAGGACGCAGGAGGCGGTGTTGACGAGCAGCGGTCCGATGGGCGCCTGGTAGTCCGCGGCGGCTCCGGGGGGGCGGACGAACAGGCCGACGATGTAGTAGGCGGCGGCCAGCGCGAACAGCATCGCGGTGAGCATCAGCCCGGATCGTTTTAGTTGATACAGGCGCAGCGAGGCGAGCGGCGCGACGAAGACGATGAGAAGCCATCCGACAATCGTCATCACACCCACGAGCCCTGATGCCGCAAGTTGCCAGAGTTCACCGTTCATGATCATCGGCAAGAGCTGCATCACGATGGCGATGAACATCAAGGCCATGACGGCGGCAATGAAGCGCAGAATCAGCCGCACTGTGGGTCACCCGAATATCTGAATTGACGGTTGGTCATTGAAGGATCGAAAAGACGATGGCGACGACGGCAATCGTGCCGAGCAGTTGGAGCCAGAGTTCCGAGGTGTCGCGCAGGAAGAGCAGGCCGAGCAGTGGAAAAAACGCGGCGGTCGCGACGAATCGCCACGATAGATCCTCGGATTCCTCGGCGGTGCCAAGCGTCGGCGCCAGACGCTTGCCCGCGTCGATGATGGCGTTGGCGATGCGGCGATCGCCGTCGCGATCGAGTTCGAAATATTGGCCGCCGGACGCGGCGGCAATTCGCTGCAGGCCGCTCCGATCGAGCTTGGAACTGGTCGGCACTTCTGGATCGATGACGACCTTGCCGTCCTCGTCGTGGAAGTCTGGCAGCCGTCCACCCGCCAGCGTGCCGACGCCGACGGTGTAAATCGGGATGTTGCGATCGGCCGCGTGTTTCACCGCGACCTCGGTCTCACCGTTCCACGACTCACCATCCGAGAGCATGACGAACAGCTTCGCGTTGGGATTCTTGCCGTGAATTTCCTCGTCGCGCTCGATCAGGCGGACGCCCCAGTACACGCCAAGTTCAAGGTTCGTATCCCACGTCGTCGCATCGTCGATCCGGAACGGCGGCGCCTCGTTCAGGTGATCGAGGAAGAAAAAGAAGGTGTTGGGATCTTTCGTGAGCCGGATCTGCGGTGCGGCGATGTGGGCGAAGAGCGCGAGCGCGACCCGATCGTTGTTCC
>JAISPN010000201.1 GCA_031274845.1 Acidobacteriaceae bacterium | reverse complement strand
TGACGATCTCGATATCGTCCCCCTCGCGCAGGTCCAGCGCGTCAACGAGCGCCGCGGGAAGACGAACCGCCAAACTATTGCCCCATTTAGCCACTTGCACCGCACACCTCTCGGGAAGGATATACATTTCGAATTGTATATCTTTTCCGCATCAGCCCCTGCGCCGCGTCGTACTGCGTGTCGATCGCCAGCATGTCAAAGACGGCATGACATCCGCCATTCCTCAAATGACGAGATCACCAGATGGCCAGATGGTCCGTCAGCGGTGAGCGCCGAAGAGGTCTTTGAGCTTGCCGCCGAGTTCTTTGAGGAATCCGCCAATGGCTTGAACGGCGCGGTCTTCGAAGGAGATCTGGTGGATGTGGCACTTCGCTGTCGGCACGGTGTCTTCGGGCTTGAAGTACTCGTCGTAGACGGGACAGCCGTCCACGGGAAGTTCGTGCGACACCTGACAGAGCGACACGCGCGTGATGCCGCGCGGCATTGGGAATTCCGCGGCGGGCCGCACCGTGGCGGCGCGTTTCATGAAATCGGCCCAGATCGGCACCGCGATGCGTGACGCGTACGCCTCGCGATCGATGGGTGCCGGCTCGTCAAACCCCACCCACACGCCGACGACCAGATCGTTCGAGAAGCCGACGAACCAGGCGTCGTGATAGTCGTTCGTCGTCCCTGTCTTCCCGGCAATCGGTCCACGGACGCCGCTCGCGCGCGCCGCGCGGCCGGTGCCGCGATCGACGACATCGCGGAGCATGGTGACCATCTGGTACGCAACCGTCTCCGAAATCACCGGCGTGACGCTCGCTTCCCAACTCATCACCGTCCCGCCCCGATCGTCGACGACGGATACGAGCGGACGCGGCGCGGGCAGCTGTCCTCCGTTTGGAAACATCGCGTACGCGGCCGTGAGATCGAGCAGCGAGACTTCGCCCGTGCCGAGCGCGAGCGAGGGAACGTCGGGAAGATGGTGGAGTCCGGCGTCGCTTGCCACCTTGAGCACGACGGCGGACCCGATGGCCTGTTGCAGCGATGCCGCCGCCGCGTTGTTTGATTCGGTGAGCGCGTCGCGCAGCGTCATCTCCTCGGGCTGCGCTTCACCGCTGTTTGTCGGCTGCCAGTCGGGGTCCGCTGTGGACGTCACGTGCGTCAACCCTTTCAACATCGAGATCGGCGAGTAACCGTGCATCAGCGCGCTCGCGTAGACCATCGGCTTGAAGGCGGAGCCCGGTTGACGCCTACTGCGCACGGCGCGGTTAAAGGTGCTCCGCGCGTAATCCGATCCGCCGACCATGGCCAGGACATCGCCGGTGCGCGGGTCGAGCGCCACCAACGCCGCTTCGAGCGACGGGCGACCGAGTCGCGCGAGTCCACCCGTGACCGCCTCTTCCGCTGACGCTTGCAGCCTGCGGTCAAACGTCGTCTGCACTTTCCATTCAGGCGGATGGTCGCCGCCAAACACCTCGCGGAACTGCTGACGCGCGTAATCTTTCGCCCAGCCGCTCGGACTGGCGCGGGCGACACGGTACGGCTGGATGGCCGGACGCTGACGCCGGGCGCTCTCCTCCTGCGCGGCGGTGATGAAGCCTTCGTCGCGCATCCTGGCCAGCACGAGGTGGCTTCGTTCCAGCGCCTTGTCGTAGTTCGCCCAGGGAGACAACGCCGACGGCGCGCGGATGAGCCCCGCAATCATCGCCGCCTCGTCGAGCGTGACGTCGCCAGCCGTCTTGTGAAACAGATTCTCCGCCAGCGCCTGCACACCGTACACGCCGGCGCTCAGATACACGCGGTTCAAGTAGAGTTCGAGAATCTGCGATTTCGTGAGGCGCGATTCGAGGAGCACTGCAATCGCCGCCTCGCGCGCCTTCCGTCCAAACGTCCGCGCGTTCGAGAGAAACAGCGTGCGCGCGAGTTGCTGCGTGATCGTGCTGCCTCCCTGCACGCGGCCGCCGCTGCGAAGATCCTGAACGGCGGCGCGGACGAACCCGATCGGATCGATGCCGGGATGCGAGAAGAAGCGGTGGTCCTCGACGGCGAGCACCGCGTGTTGCAGATCCGGCGAGATGCTCGCAAGCGGCACATCGTGCCGCGCTTCGTCGAGACGAAACCACTCCGTGCCATCAGACGCGAGGAACGTCGTATCACCGACGCCGTGCGTGAGGCTGTCGATAAATTGTGAATACCTGAACGTGGCCCATGCGAATAGCCCACCCGAGACGAGCACGGCCACAAGCGTCAAGTAGGCCAGCGTGCGCCAAAACCACCGGGGGCGGAAGAGCGTCACAACGACTTGCCCGCGTCCGACAACTGCTCCATCGCCTGCTCGATGTCACGCTGACGTCGTTCGAGGCGTCGCGCATAGAGGAGCGCCGTCCCGAAGATGACGATGATGAGGCCGAGCGAAATCAACTTGGGCACTTCAAAGTCGATGACGTTCACGCTGTGGAGGTATTCGATGGACAGCTTGATGCCCACCCACGCGATGATGACAAACGCGCCATCGACCAGCGGCGGGTAGCGTTCGACCACCGAGAGAAGCCACCCGATCACCAGACGCATCATCACGATGCCGAGAAAGCCGCCGGTCAGCACGACCCACAGCTTCGACGTCACCGCGACCGCGACCAGAATCGAATCGAGCGCAAAGACGATATCCGTCAGCTCGACTTTCACCACCGTCGCCCAGAAGGCCGACAGGCCAAGCATCGGCCTGGCTGGCGATGGCGTCCGCCGCGCCTCTTCCCCACCCGGCTGCAGGAAGTGGTGCGCGGCCAGGTACAGCAAATACGAGGCGCCCACGAGCTTCACCCATCCGAGATGAATGAGATAGACGGCAAGCAATGTGGCCGTTGCTCTGAAGGCAAAGGCGCCGACGATGCCGTAGCGCAGCGCCTTCTTCTGGTCCTGTTGTGGCAGACCGAGAACGAGCACGGCGAGCACCATGGCGTTATCCGCGCTCAGCAGCCCCTCGAGGATGACCAACAGCGCAATGGTCAGGACATCCGAGGATTGAACGGCACTAAAAAGAAGCCCGATGTGAAACATTTCCTCCGTCAGTATAGGGCACATACCTTGACTCGACTCGTATCAACATCTATACTCGTTCCGGAGCAAGATCGTGGATGAACTGTTCTTGATCAGCGTGGCCGCGCGGATGCTCGACATGCACCCGCAGACGTTGCGGAAGTACGAACGGCTCGGTCTTGTGCGGCCGAATCGCACCGTCGGCAGCATGCGTCTCTACTCGCGGAGCGAGCTGGCGAGACTCAAGGCCATCAAGCGGCTCGTCGACGACACCGGCATCAACCTCGCGGGCGTGCAACGTTTGCTGTCGGTCGCCGACAGCATCGAGCGGATTCGTCCACTAATGCGCGACGACACACTGTCGGCGCGCGAGGCGCGGCGACTGACGCAGGAGCTCGATGCGCTCTCGCGTCTGCTGGGATTCGACTAACCATGGATTTCAAAGACTATTACGCCACGCTCGGCGTTTCGAAAACGGCCACCGACAAGGAGCTGAAGCAGGCGTACCGCAAGCTGGCGCGCAAGTTTCATCCAGACGTCAACGCCGGAGACAAATCGGCCGAGGCGAAGTTCAAGGAGATCAACGAGGCCCACGAGGTTCTTGGCGATCCTGAGAAGCGTCGCAAGTACGACGAACTCGGCGCCAACTGGCGCATGTACGAACAGGCCGCCCCGGGCGGCGGCGGTCAACAGGCGGGCGGCTGGCACTCCCCCTTCGGCGGTCCCGGCAGCAAGCGACCGATGACGCAAAAGGAGGTGGAGGAAATCTTCGGCGGCGCCACCTCGTTCTCCGATTTCTTCAACACCTTCTTCAGCGGCGGCGGTCAGGAGCCCCGATCGCGTGCCGGCCGCACGCGCGCGCGTGGTCCTCGTCCTGGACGCGATGTCGAACAGGAAATCACGCTCGCGCTCGACGATGCGTATCACGGCACGACGCGGCGGCTCGCCATTCAGCACAACGAGCAGACGCGAACCGTGGACGTGCGCATTCCGGCTGGCGTATCCGAGGGCTCGCGCGTGCGTATCGCCGGCGAAGGCGAGCCGGGAACGGCGGGCGCAAAGGCGGGCGATCTCTACCTGCGCATCCATCTCGCGCCACACGCGACGTTTGAACGTCGCGGCAACGATCTCTACACGCGCGTCTCGCTGCCGCTCACGACGGCCGTGCTCGGCGGCGAAGTCGATGTGCCGACGCTCTCGGGCAAGTCGCTGCGCCTGCGGGTTCCCGCAACGACGCAGCAGGGACAACTCTTCCGCCTGAAGGGACACGGCATGCCCAGCGTCAATCGTCAGTCGGACACCGGCGATCTCTACGCGACCGCCGACGTACAACTGCCCCGGCAGATTACGCCGGAGCAAAAAATCCATTTCGACGCGCTCGTAAAGTCAGGGCTGTAACGATGAATCTCAAGAAGTACACGGAAAAAGCACAGGAAGCGGTGCTCGCGGCACAGCAGCTCGCGGAGCAATCGAGCCACGCGCTCATCGAACCGGAACATCTGCTCGTCACGCTCGCGGAGCAATCCGAGGGGATCGTCCCTGAAGTCCTGCGCAAGATGAACGCGGACCCGCTGGCCATTGCCGAAGAGGCGCGCGGGCTCCTTGCCAAAATGCCGCAAGCCTACGGCGGCTCGCAACCGAACCTGTCGCCACGGCTGCGAACGGTCGCGGAGATCGCCGAAGCTGAAGCGGCCCGGCTAAAGGACGACTACATCAGCACGGAGCATCTGCTCGTCGGCATCGCGTCGGAAACCGGCCGCGCGCCGGCCGCGCGTCTGCTCACCGGGCGCGGCGTGACGAAGGACGCGATCTTCGCGGCGCTAACCTCGGTCCGCGGATCGCAACGCGTCACCAGCCAGAATCCCGAGACGACGTATCAGGCGCTTGAACGGTACGGGCGCGATCTGACCGAGCTTGCGCGCAAGGGAAAGATCGATCCGGTGATCGGCCGCGACGAGGAGATCCGCCGCGTCATCCAGGTACTCTCGCGCCGCACGAAGAACAACCCGGTGCTCATCGGCGAACCGGGCGTCGGCAAAACCGCCATCGTCGAAGGGCTTGCCGGACGTATCGTGCGCGGTGACGTGCCTGAAGGCTTGAAGAGCAAACGGATTGTCGCGCTCGACATGGGCGCGCTGGTTGCGGGCGCCAAGTACCGCGGTGAATTTGAAGAGCGGCTCAAGGCGGTGCTCAAGGAAATCACCGATGCCGAAGGTCAGGTGATTCTCTTCATCGACGAACTGCACACCGTGGTCGGCGCGGGCGCCTCCGAAGGGTCGATGGATGCGTCGAACATGCTGAAACCGATGCTGGCGCGCGGCGAACTGCACACGGTCGGCGCGACGACACTCGATGAATACCGGAAGTACATCGAGAAAGACGCGGCGCTCGAACGCCGGTTCCAGACCGTGCTCGTTGGCGAGCCGACGGTCGAAGACACGATCAGTATTCTGCGCGGCCTGCGCGAACGTTACGAGATCCATCACGGCGTCACGTTCAAGGACTCGGCGCTGGTCGCCGCGGCGGTGCTGTCGAATCGCTACATCGCCGACCGGTTCCTTCCGGACAAGGCGATCGATCTCGTGGACGAAGCCGCCTCGAAGCTCCGCATGGAGATCGATTCGATGCCCGCGGAGCTCGATGAAATCGAGCGGCGCGTCATGCAGCTTGAAATCGAGCGCGAGGCGCTGCGTAAGGAACGCGATCAGGCGTCAATTGAACGGCTCGAAAAGCTCGAACGCGATCTGGCGGATTTGAAAGAAGAACGCGGCCGTCTGGCGGCGCACTGGCAGCAGGAGAAAGACGCGATTGCCGCGAGTCGCACGATCAAGGAATCACTCGAAGCCGTGCGTCTGGACATCGAGCGCGCGCAGCGTGGCGGCGACTACGCGAAAGCGTCGGAGCTGCAATACGGCCGCGTGCCGCAGCTCGAACAGCAGATCAAGGACGAGGAAGCGCGGCTCTCTTCGCTGCAGGCGGGACACCGCATGCTCAAGGAAGAGGTCGACGAGGAAGACATCGCCGAGGTCGTCAGCAAGTGGACGCACATCCCGGTAAGCCGGTTGATGGAGGGCGAAGTCCAGAAGCTGATTCACATGGAGGAACGTCTCCATCAGCGCGTCATCGGACAAGACGACGCGATTAACGCCGTGGCCAACGCCATCCGCCGCGCGCGCGCCGGACTTCAAGATCCGAACCGGCCGCTCGGCAGCTTCCTGTTTCTCGGTCCCACCGGCGTCGGCAAGACCGAGCTGGCCCGCGCGCTCGCGGAATTTCTGTTCGACGATGAGCAGGCGATGACGCGGATTGACATGTCGGAGTATCAGGACAAACACACCGTGTCCCGGATGATCGGCGCACCGCCGGGATATGTCGGCTACGAGGAATCCGGTCAGCTCACCGAAGCGGTTCGCCGGCGTCCGTACACCGTCGTGCTGTTTGACGAGATCGAAAAAGCGCATCCCGATGTGCTCAACGTCCTGCTGCAACTGCTGGACGATGGGCGGCTGACGGACGGCAAGGGGCGGACCGTCGACTTCAAGAACACGGTCATCATCATGACGTCGAACATCGGGACCGGCGCCGCCGATCCGATGGGCGCGTTGCGCGCGCACTTCCGCCCTGAGTTCCTGAATCGCATCGACGAGACGATCCAGTTCCACGCGCTCGATCGCGCGCAGTTGAAGCAGGTCATCGACGTGCAGTTGCGCGGGCTGATGACGCGGCTCGAAGAGCGGAAGATCCACATCACGCTCAGCGACAGCGCGAAGGATCTGCTCGTACGCGAAGGGTACGATCCGGCGTACGGCGCGCGGCCGCTCAAGCGAACGATTCAGCGTCGCGTGCTCGATCCGCTGGCGTTGCAGGTGCTCGAAGGACACTTCCGAGAAGGCGACCACATCGCGGTCGATGCAGGGCCGGACGGACTGAGGTTCGAAAAGCAAGGCATAATGAATTAACCCATGCCCGAGAACGACGCCGCTCGTCCCAACCGCCGTGGCGGTGACCGCCGCCGCACCACGCGCGGATTCGGACGTCCCAGTTCATCGCTCTGGTACGTCGCCGTGATTTTTCTCCTGATTGGCGCCGCGCAGGTGTACTACCTGGCGCCCGCGGGGAAAACGATTCCGTACAGTCAGTTCAAGGATCTGCTCAAGGCCGGCGAGGTGGAAGAAGTCACCGTCGGCGAGCAGACGCTGAGCGGCACGCTCAAACAGCCGCTGCCGGACGATCCGCGGCAGTCGAAGCAGTTCACCACGACGCGCGTCGACGACACCACGCTCACCGAGACGCTTGAATCTCACGGCGTCAAGTACAGCGGCGAGTCGGTGAACCGCTGGCTGTCGGAACTCCTCGGCTGGCTCATCCCGCTGCTCTTTTTCGTCGGGATCTGGGCGTTCTTCTTCCGCAGGATGAACGGCGCGGAAGGGGGCATCATGTCGTTCGCGCGCAGCAAGGCCAAGGCGTACGCGGAAGACGAGGTGAAGGTCCGCTTCACCGACGTCGCCGGCGTGGACGAAGCGCGCGAGGAGCTGAAAGAAATCGTCGAGTTCCTCAAGAACCCGAAGAAATACACCAACCTTGGCGGACGCATTCCCAAAGGCGTCCTGCTCGTTGGCCCTCCCGGCACCGGTAAAACCTTGCTGGCGCGCGCGGTCGCCGGCGAAGCGCACGTCCCGTTCTTCTCGCTGAGCGGGTCGGAGTTTGTCGAGATGTTTGTCGGCGTCGGCGCGGCGCGGATTCGCGATCTGTTCCAGCAAGCGGAAGCCAAGGCGCCGTGCATCGTCTTCATCGACGAACTCGACGCGCTCGGCAAGGCGCGCGTGCAGAGCCCGGTAGGGAGCCACGAAGAACGCGAGCAGACGCTCAACCAGCTACTCGCCGAGATGGACGGCTTCGACTCGCGGAAGGGGGTCATCATCATGGGCGCGACCAACCGCCCGGAGGTGCTTGATCCCGCCCTGCTCCGCCCCGGCCGCTTCGATCGTCAGGTGCTGGTCGACAAGCCGGACATCAAGGGACGCGAAGAGATTCTGCGCATCCACATGAAGTCGGTGAAGGTCTCGCCGGATGTGGAGCTCCACGTGATCGCCGCGCGCACGGCTGGATTCGCTGGCGCCGATCTGGCGAATCTGGTGAACGAGGCGGCGCTGCTCGCGGCGCGTCTCGATAAGACGGCGGTCGATCGCTACGATTTCGATTTAGCGATCGATCGACTGATTGCCGGCCTCGAAAAAAAGCGCGTGATGAGCGTCAAGGAACGGGAAATCGTCGCCTATCACGAGACCGGCCATGCGATCGTCGCGACGGTGCTGCCGAATCTCGATCCGGTCCACAAGATTTCCATCGTGCAACGCGGCTTCGGCGCGCTGGGCTACACGATGCAGTTGCCGACCGAAGATCGCTACCTGATGACGCGCAAGGATCTGCTCAGCCAGATGGCGGTCCTGCTCGCGGGACGCACCGCCGAAGAGATCGCGCTCGGCGAAATCTCGACCGGCGCGCAAAACGATCTGCAGCGCGCGACCGACATCGCCAGAGCGATGGTGACGGAGTTCGGGATGAGCGAAGAGATGGGCGCGGTGAACTACGACGGCGCCAAGCGGCCGCGATTCCTCGACATCCCCTTCCCGCAAGAACGCGGGCTCTACGGCGAGGAGACGGCGCAAAAGATCGACGCCGAGATTAAACGCCTCCTCACTGAGGCGCACGAGTCGGCCCGCAACCTCCTGCGCGGCAATCGCGACAAGCTGGAATCGATTACCCGTCGGCTGCTCGAAATTGACGTGATGGAAGGCGACGAGCTCAGGCAACTGCTCGCGTAGCGACCACGCCAGCC
>JAISPN010000098.1 GCA_031274845.1 Acidobacteriaceae bacterium | reverse complement strand
ACCGCCGTGCAGGAACAGCTCGGCCTCAAACTCGATTCGCAGAAAACGCAACTCGACGTCACGGTGATCGACAAGATCACGCCGCCGACACCAGACTAATCCGCATTTTCCGCAGTCATCACAGTGGAGGACGCTGATGCGTCGAGTCATCACGTCAGTCGTGACCATCGGTGTTGTCGTCGTGAAGTGCTCACCAATGCGTTTCAGCACGCGCATGCCCACACGGTGGAGCTTGAGATCGCCTATGCGTCAGACATATTTGGCATCACAGTGTGTGATGACGGTTCCGGGATGGAGGCGGTGATGGTAACTGAGGGGCGATCTGGCCATTGGGGGATGCACGGTATGCGCGAACGTGCTGAACGCATCGGTGCGACGCTGCGGATCTCCAGCCGGCCGCACGCTGGCACAAACGTGGAACTTCGCGTGCCATCGAGTATTGCGTTTGCAGCCGATTCGATTCGACGCCGTTGGTGGCGCTGGTAAGTCTCAGTCCTTCTATAGTGGTAAGGAAAAAATAACCGAAGGCCGGATGTGCTTCCCATATACGCATCCTAAAATCGTCACACTATCGTGAGGTGATGCATGACCGGCATGGGTTGGGGGAAAGGCGCGCTGTTGATGGTGTTGGTGGCGGTGGCGTCAGCGGCCTCCGCGCAGTCGCCGCAGTTCGACGTCGTGTCGGTCAAGCCGAGCAATCCAAATCCGGCGTCACCGCTTGAAAGCATCCCGAGCGTGACCGTGCCGGGAGGCGGACGCTTCACCGCGAGAAATCTGCCGTTCATGATGCTCGTGTTCATGGCGTACAGCCTTCCTGACGATCGCATCGTCGGTTTACCAGAGTGGAAGTCGACCGCGCGGTTCGACATCAACGGCAAGGCCGATGCGCAACTCCTTGGCACGACGCGCGATCTGCCGCCGCTTCTGCAGTCGATGCTGGCCGACCGCTTTCAGTTTCGCGCGCACACCGAGTCGCGCGAGATGCCGACCTCCGTGCTGACGATCGCGCGGAGCGACGGCAAGCTTGGCGCCGATCTGCACCCGTCGACGGCCGACTGCACCGCCGCGCAGGAGGAGCAGAAAAAGCAAATGGAAGCCATCGCGAAGGGCGGGCAAGAGGCGATGGCCGCCGCAGCGGCGATGATGCCGAAGCCGGGCGAGATTCGAAAGTGCAATGTGTCGATGAGCGTCGATCCGGCGACGTCCGAGATCACCATGCACGGCGACGGGTTACCCCTGGCGCAGATCATCGCGCTCCTCGAACGCACCGTGAATATGCCGGTCGTCGATGAGACTGGATTGACGGGTCTTTTCGACTGGAATCTCCGTGTCGATCGGTCGGCGATGCTCGCGATGGCATCCTCGGTGATGCAAATGCCGCTACCCGGTCAGTCGTCCGCGAGTCCGACCGGTCCATCGTTTGTCGCCGCGTTGCGCGAGCAGTTGGGGCTCAAAGTGACGACCGAGAAGCGGACGAACGCGGTGCTCGTCATCGACAATGTGTCGCTGCCCACGCCCGACTGACGAGTATGTGATGACGGTGACACCCTTTCCCCCAGCTCCTCTCCCGCACGCGGGCGAGGGGAGCCGCACGCGCGCCTTCTTCCGCGCGTGGCTCGTGGCGCTGTGCGTGCTGGCGAGCGTGCTGTTCTTGCCGGATCGCGTCGCGTTCGCGGCGGAGTCGGCTGGCGTCGTCCTCTTCAACACACTGCCGGTGCCGGGCGCGATCGTCACGCTCACGCAAGGCGACCATCGCGTGCAGACCGTCACCGACGAAGCGGGGCATTATCAGGTGGGGGATCTCGCGGATGGCACGTGGACGATCGACATTGAGCTCTTCGGGTTTGTGCCGATTCACGAATCAATTGAGATCGCGCCCACGGCCGAGCCCGCGTCGTGGACGTTGACGCTGCGTCCGTTTGAGGAGGTGCGCGCGCAGACGACGACGCGCGTGCCAGCGCCCGCGATCGCCGTGCCGCCGTCCCGTCCGGCGGCCGTTTCACCGTCCGCGCCGCCTGCCGCGTCCAGTGCCGCCGCGCCGACTGACGCGCCGGCGTTCGCGGCGGCCGCTGGGTTTCTCATCAACGGAAGCGTCAACAACGGCGCGTCGTCGCCGTTCGCGCAGCTGCCCGCGTTCGGCAACAACCGGCGCCTGGGGCGCTCGCTCTACAACGGCGGGCTCGGGATTATCTTCGGGAGCTCGACGTTCGACGCGCGGCCGTTCTCGTTTACGAGTCAAGCGGCGCCGATGCCGTCGTACAACGACGTGCAGGTGCAGGGCACCTTTAGCGGGCCGATCCATCTGCCGTGGACCGCGCGGCGTCCCACGCTGTCGCTGGTCTATCAGCACACGGCCAACCATGATGCGACGACGATGACGGCGCTCGTGCCGACGCTCGACCAGCGCGCGGGCGTCGTGTCGCCGTCGCTGACGATTCCCACGTCGCAGTTCAGCCCGCAAGCGCAAGCCTTGCTGCACTATTTCCCGCTGCCGAATGCGACGGGTGACGGCTTTAATTACCAAGCGCCGGCAATGACGGCGCTCATGCAAGACAGCGTGCAGGCGCGCGTGAACGGACAGGCGACGACGCGCGATTCGTACACCGGCAGCGTCACGGTGCAGCACATCGCGACCGACGCCACCAGCCTCTTTGGCTACACCGATGCCACGCGGCAATGGGGTCTCGATCTGAACGCCGCTTGGACGCACCGGATCTCGATGCTCACGCTGTGGCGCGCGCGCTACCAGCTCTCGCTCCACCGCGACGAGACGACACCGTACTTCGCGGGGCGCGTCAACGTGTCGGGGGACGCGGGGATTTCAGGGACCGATCAGTCGAGTGAGAACTGGGGGCCGCCGTCGCTCTCGTTTGCGAACGGCCTCGCCGGGTTGTCGACGGCGCTCTTTAGCGCCACGCGGCCGACGTCGCACGACTGGTCGGGCGAACTGCTGCATAGCGTGGGGCGTCACGCCTGGACGTTTGGCGCGGGCGTCGGGCTGCGGCATCTCGATGCGTCCGGTCAGCAGAATGGGCGCGGGAGCCTGGTGTTTACAGGGGCCTTTACCGGGTCGGACTTCGGCGATTTTCTGCTGGGGCTCCCTGGCGCGGTGTCACTGGCGTACGGCAATCGCGACAAGACGTTTCGCGGGCAGACGGCGACGCTCTACGCGAACGACGACTGGCGCGTCTCGCCGTCGCTGACGGTGAATGCCGGCGTGCGGTGGGAATACGAATCGCCGCTCAGCGAAGCGGGCGGACGCCTGGCGAATCTCGATCTCACGAGTAACTTCGCGGCGGCCGGTGTCGTGACGCCCGCGAGTCTTCTCGGCAGCGTCACGGGACAGACGTATCCCGCGGCGCTTCTGCGCAGCGATTTCTCCGGTCTTCAACCGCGCGTCGGTCTTGCCTGGCGGCCGATGGCCGCCTCCTCGCTCATCGTGCGCGCGGGCTACGGCGCGTATCGCAATCAAAACGTCTATCAAACGCTGGCGCTGCTCCTCGCGCAGCAGCCGCCGTTTTCGAACACGTTCAGTCTGACGAATACCCCGGCGACGAATTTGACGCTCGCCAATGCGTTCGCGCCGCCGGCGACGAGCGCGTTCAACACGTTTGCGATCGATCCGAATCTTCGCGTCGGCGTGGCGCACAACTGGCAGGCGTCGGTGCAGCGCGATTTCCCCGCGTCGCTGACGCTCATCACGACCTATTTCGGCACAGCCGGCCGTCACCTGATGCAGGAGTTTCTTCCGAACACGGTGCCGGCGGGCGCGACGAATCCCTGTCCGTCGTGTCCGTCGGGCTATGTCTATCTGACCTCCGGCGGCCACTCACTCCGCAACGCGCTCCAGGTGCAACTGCGGCGGCGGTTGCGTAACGGCTTCACGGCGAGCGCGCAGTACACGCTGGCGAAGGCGACCGACAACGCGTCGTTGTTCGTGCCGTCGGGCGATGCCGCCAGCACCTCGGGCGTGGCCGGCGCGACGATTGCGCAGAACTGGCTGGACTTGGGCGCGGAAGACAGCCGGTCGTCGTTCGACCAACGCCATCAGTTCACGGCGCAGGTGCAATACACGACCGGGATGGGCACGACCGGTGGCGCGTTCATCGAGGGGCTGCGCGGAAAATTCTTGCGTGGGTGGACGCTCACTGGACAAGTGACGCTCGGGAGCGGCCTGCCGTTGACGCCGCTCTATCTAGCGCCCGTGGGCACGACAGGCGTCACCGGGACGATTCGCGGAAGTTTAACGGGCGTCACGACGGCCGCGCCAGACGGCTACTTTGCGAATCCGGCGGCGTACGCCGCGCCCGCGCCAGGCGAGTGGGGCACGGCGGGACGCAATTCCATCAACGGGCCGGCGCAGTACACGTTGAACACGGGCCTCGGGCGGAGTTTTCAGCTCACCGAGCGGATGACGTTTGATTGCCGGCTCGACGCGAACAACCTGTTCAACCAGGTGACGTATGCGAGCATCAACACGATTGTTGGCACGCCGCAGTTTGGTCTGCCGAACCGAGCGAACACGATGCGCAAGATTCAATTGACGGCAAGGATGCGGTTCTAATGCGCCGCGCATACAACGGCCTCTTCCGCCGCGTCCGCACACGCGCGATCGTCGCGGCGACGTTCGCGCTGTCGCTCGCGTTCAGTGTCGCGCGGTTTACGCCGGTGCTGCACGGGCAGCAAGCGACGTTTCGTCTCGGGACGAAGCTCGTGGTTGAAACCGTGCGCGTCGTCGGCAAGGATGGGCAGCCGATTCGCGGCCTCACGGCGAACGACTTCGTGATCACCGAAGATGGTGTCGCGCAAGAGGTCAGCTTCGCCGAGTTTCAGGAACTGGCGCCGCCGCAGCCGCTGTCCGGACAATCGGCGCCGGCCGCGCCCCCGGCGACGGCACCGCCTCCGGCTCCCACCGTCGTCGCGTCGCAGAACGCCACGATTGCCGGATCGGACGGCGGCATCAAGTATCAGGACCGACGGCTGCTCGTTCTCTACTTCGATCTCGCGGCGCTCCCGCCGAACGATCTGCTGCGCGCGTATACGGCGGCGCAGCAGTATCTCGCGACCGCGATGTCGCCGTCCGATCTCCTCGCGCTCATGACGTTTGAAGGCGGCGCGGTGCGCGTGAAGGTCGACTTCACCGACGACCGTGAGCGTCTCAACCTGGCGCTCCAAAAACTGGTGATGGGCGACGATGCAGATGGCGACGGGATTCCGGACGCCCCGAGCGATGTCGGCACGGCGTTCGGGCAAGACGACGGGGAGTTCAACATCCTCAACACCGATCGTCAACTGTCGGCGCTCCAAACCGCGGCGACGCTCTTGCGCGCGCTCCCCGAGCAGAAGGCGCTTGTCTACTTTGGCAGCGGTCTGCGCTTGAACGGCGTCGACAACATGGCGCAGTTGCGCGCGACGACCAACGCCGCGCTCCGGGCGAACGTCGCGATCTTTCCGGTTGATGCGCGGGGGCTCGTGGCCTCAGCGCCGCTCGGTGATGCGACGCAGCGGTCGCCGGGCGGGGCGGCGATGTTCACGGGGCAGGGGACCAGCACGATGGTGTCGCTGGCGCAGCGCTCGCAGGACACGTTGTATTCGCTGGCGAAAGACACCGGCGGCCGCGCGCTGTTCGACTACAACGATCTGTCGCTCGGCATCCGTCAGGCGGCCGAGTCGATGACGAGTTACTACGTCCTTGGCTACTACACGACGCACATCGATCTCGACGGCAAGTATCACCGCGTGAAGGTGACGCTCCGTGATGGACGCGAGGCGGAGCTTTCGTACCGGCAGGGCTACTTCGCCGACAAGTCGTTTGAGAAGTTCACCGAAGCCGACAAGGAGCGTCAGCTTGAAGACGCGCTGATGCTCGACAACCCGATCACCGAGATCACGCTGGCGATGGAGGCGAACTACTTCCAGTTGAGCCGCGCGGAATACTTCGTGCCGGTGTCGGTGAAGATGCCGGGGAGCGAGCTGGCGCTGGCGCAACGGCGCGGCGCGCAGCACACGGTGATCGATCTCATTGGCGAAGTGAAAGACGACTACGGCATCACGATTCAGAACGTCCGCGATCGGCTCGACATTACGCTCAGCTCGCAGACCGCGGCGGAACTCGCGTCGCATCCGGTGCAGTACGACACCGGCTTCACGCTGCTGCCGGGGAACTACGTGCTGAAGCTCCTGGCGCGCGACGCGGAGACGGGGCGCATCGGCACCTATCAGGGCGCGTTTGTCGTGCCGAATCTCAATCGCGAAGCGCAGCGGCTCCCGATCAGCTCCGTTGTGCTTGGCAGCCAGCGCGTGCCGCTCGGCGAGGCGATCTACACCGTGCGCAAGAACGACGCGCTGAACGTCAACCCGCTGGTGTCCGACGGTCAGAAGTTACTCCCAAGCGTCACGCGCGTTTTCAGCCGTGGCCGCGATCTACACGTCTACCTGCAAGCCTATGAACGCGACGCGACGGCGACAGAACCGCTCGTCTCGTTCGTCTCGTTCTTTCAGGACGGCAAACCGGTCTTGCAGAGTCCGCCGGTGAGCGTCACCGACGGCATGGACGCGCGGTCGAAAGCGGTCCCGCTCCGCTTCACCATCCCGCTCACGGATCTCGCGCCCGGCCGCTACGACTGCCAGGTCACGGTCCTCGACTCGACCAGCGGCAAAGCCGCCTTCTGGCGCGCGCCGATTGTCGTGATTCCCTGACGTGACGCTTTAACGATTCGGTCGTGAGACTCGTGAGGGCATCGATCCCGCGGTGGTATAGTGAGCCGCGCGGAGGAGAACTCATGAACGCTGCTCGTCATCTCACATCGCTTGCGTGCGGGTTTGGTCTGGCGCTGTTGTTCGCGCCTTCGCTAATTGGCTTTCAGCAACGAGGCGGCGCGCAGGCGCCGGCACAGGCGGTTGTCGACAAGGATCACCTGCGCATGAATCCGGAAGACGGCTTGAAGAGCATGCCGGTGTTCGGCGCGCAGAACGCGCCCGGCTTCTACGTCCTGCGGAACCGGTTCGGCCCGGGGCAGACGAGCCGTCCGCACTATCACGATCACGATCGCTGGGTGACGGTCATCAAGGGTACCTGGTGGACCGACGAAGGTGACGTGTTCCGTCCCGACAAGATGATTCCCATCAAGGAAGGCGGCGTCATGTATCACCCCGCCGGTTTCCATCACTACGACGGCGCGAAAGACGAGGAAGTGATCGTCCAGATCATGGGGATGGGGCCGGTGACGACGGTGCAAACGGAAGTCGACGCCAACGGCAAACCGGTGACGCAGCCGCAGCGGCCGTAACGCGGATCGTCATACGATGATTCTCGACGAGCTTGCGCACGCTGAGCAGTACGACGCGCTTGGTCCGCTCTTTCGCGTCGCCTTTGCGTTTCTCCGGCGTCACGATCTCGCGTCGCTCGCGCCGGGACGTCACGCGCTCATGGGCGATGACGTCTGTGCGATGGTGGCCGACTACGAAACGAAGCCGCGCGCGAGGGTGCCGTTCGAGGCGCATCGGCGCCACATCGATGTGCAGGCGGTGGTGAGTGGCGCGGAGTGCATGGGCGTCGCGCCGCTCGACGCCATCGACCGAGAGCCGTACGACGAGGAGAAGGACGTGCTGTTTGGCGCCGGACGCGGCGAGTACTTCGCGCTATGGCCGGGGCGCTTCGCGATTCTTTTCCCGCACGACGCGCACGCGCCTGGCGTGGCGATTGACGATGTGCCGATGTCCGTCCGAAAGATCGTCATCAAGATCCGGCGACACGAGTAAAGCGCCGCCGCTCGGCATGCGCTACTTCGCGGGTGGTGTCTGCTGGGCGTTCAGCAGTTCCTTGATGCCGCCGAGCGACGACAGAACGCCGGTCGCTTCGTATGGCAGGAACACCAGCTTGTTCGCGTCGGTGGCAATCGCGCTCAGCGATTCCATGTAGCGTTGCGCGATGAGATATTGCGCGGGGTTGCCCGCGCTGCCGATGGCTTGCGCGACCATCTGAATCGCTTGCGCTTCGGC
>JAISPN010000059.1 GCA_031274845.1 Acidobacteriaceae bacterium | reverse complement strand
AACTCAAGCAGCAACCGGCCAAAGTGCTGGAAGGCACCGCGGACGATGGCGCGCTGTTCTTCAGCGGATCGCGCCGGGAGCGCCGCCGCGACGTTCTGCCGCGCGATCACGCGGTGCCGGCGATCGACCGCATAGGCGAGGAGCCCAATGCCTGCGCCAACGCGGCCCACCATCGCCGCCGGGAGCAGACGCACGAACGCGCTGACGGATCGCACGGCGACGTTCTCGACGCTGTGCTTCAGCGACACGCGCGCAACCGCTCCAGCAGCCAATCGGAAAAACGCGCTTCCGGCGTCACGCGGACATCGAGCGGCAGATACACCGCCGGAATCTCCGTCCAGGAGAAGCGTTCCAGACGCACGGCGTCCTTGTGTGTGGTGACGATGAGATCGGCCGACGCCTGGCGCGCGGTTTCGAGAATCCGGTCGATGTCGCCGCGCGTGTAGCGGTGATGATCCGGAAACGCCATCGACCCGGCCACAATCACACCAGCGCCAGACAGATCGTGAACGAACCGCTCCGGACGCGCAATGCCGCTCACCGCCAGCACACGCGTACCGCCAATCGACGTCTCGGTGTTATCCAAGAGCGTGCGGGGGGCGCGAAATGCGCGGACGACCTGAAACGCTTCGCGCGGACCGAGCTGCTCGACCACCCGCGCGGCCGCCGCGTCGTCCGGATCGGAGACGAGCACCGCGTCCGCAACGCTCGCCGTGTCGATCGATTCGCGCAGTAGACCGCCGGGCAACACGAGCTCGGCCAGATCGGCTTCGGCGATGAGCAAGAGATCGATGTCACGCGCCAACTGCAAATGCTGAAAGCCGTCGTCAAGAATGTGCACCGTCGCGCCGTAGCGCTCCTCGGCCATCTGGCCGGCCCGCGCGCGTTCGGTTGCCACGAGCACCGGCACGCCCGGGAGTTCTCTGGCCAGCATCAGCGGCTCGTCGCCAGCCGTATCAACGTCAGCGCGCACGCCCGTCGTATCCGACACGACCGTGACGCCGTTCTGTGGATTCGCCCGGCGGTAGCCGCGCGAGAGAATCGCCGGACGCTCTCCTTGCCGAACGAGCAGCCGCGCGATGTACGCCGTCACCGGCGTCTTCCCGCTGCCGCCGACACGCAGATTGCCGACGCTCACCACCGGACGCGCCAGCCGCCGTACCCGCGAGGGATGACGCGCGTACCACTGGCGTCGCTCGGCGGCGGCGGCACCGTACACGCGGCCGAGCAGTGCGCCGATCAATGAACGAGACGGAACGGGCGCACGTTGCCAGGCACCGCAGGAAGGAGCGCCTCGCCGCTGGCCAGCGTCTTGTCAGGGGCGCCACGGGTTGCATCGACGAGCGCCCGCGCGGCCGCTCCGAGTCTGGCGCGCCGGACCGGATCAGTGACGAGCCTTCGCATTTCCTCTTCGAGTTCGCGCGCGGACCCGACCTGCACCGCGGCGTCGTTGCTGATGAAAATCTCCGCAATCTCCTTGAAGTTCTGCATGTGCGGTCCGAACAGAATCGGCTTGCCGAACACCGCCGGCTCAAGGATGTTGTGACCGCCATAGTTGGCGAGGCTGCCGCCGACGAACACCACGGTCGCCAACTGATAGAGCTGGGCCAGTTCGCCGAACGTATCGAGCACGACGACATCGGCACGCGGCTCGACATCGATCGCCATCCCGGTTCGCTTGACGACGACAAATCCTTCGTCGCGCGCGAGCGCCACGACTTCGTCGAAACGCTGCGCGTGACGCGGCGCGAGAATCAGCAGCGCGCCAGAAGCGATCGACTTCACCCGCGCGAACGCGCGCAGCACCGCCTCTTCTTCCAGCTTCATCGTCGATCCGGCAACGATCACGACGCGAGCGGCGGATAGTGGAAAGAAGCGCAGCACCAGTTCCCGCGGCTTGCCGTGCGCGACAACAGCCGGAAGCGGCACCGAGTCGAACTTCAGGCTCCCCGTCACCGTGACGCGCTTCGGATCGGCGCCAAGGTCGATGAGCCGCTCCGCCGACGTCTCGCTCTGCATGCAGAAGCGATCGACATCGTTCAGCACGCGGCGGAACAGCGGCCGGATCAGCCGGTAGCGCGGATACGACCGGGACGAAATCCGGCCGTTGATCACGATCGTCTTCACGCCGCGTTGACGGCACATCCGCAGCAGGTTGGGCCAGATCTCCGTTTCCATCATGACGAACAGACGAGGCCGCACGATACGCATCGTGCGCTTGATCGCAAACGCCCAGTCGAAGGGAAAGTAGAAGACGCCGTCCACCTGCAGATTTTTCTGCGCCACCTGCTGCCCCGCGATTGTCGTCGTCGACACGAAGAGACGCAGCCGCGGATAGCGCGCGCGAAGATCGGCGATGAGCGCCCGGGCCGTGAGCGCTTCTCCCACCGAGACGCCGTGAATCCAGATCGATTCTTCGCCGTCGACGTTGAACGTAATCGGCAGCGACCCGAGCCGCTGGCTGATGCTGCCGAAATACTTCTTGTGACGGATGGCCTGGTAAAGAAAGTACGGCGAGCCTGCGACGAGCGCGGCCAACGTCAACAGGCTGTAAAAAAGGTACATCATCCTGAACGCGCTTACGACACGCAAAGCTTTGCTGTGAAAGGAGTTACGACATTTAAAGTATAGCTGCGAGGTTTGACCCTCCGCAAGCGCGTTCATTACAATCACTTCGTTTTTATCTGACGCGAGGGTGCGGCGCCGCGAACATCTCGCGGAACGCCTCTCGCGTCGAGCATCGCACTCAGCAAACGACAGTCATCGTCACGAGGAGCATCCATGGCAGTACGAGTCGGCATCAACGGGTTCGGGCGGATCGGCCGCAACATCATGCGTGCTGCGCTCGACGATCAAGACATCGAGTTCGTTGCGGTGAACGATCTGACCAGCGCCGCGACACTGGCACACCTGCTCAAGTACGACTCGGTCCTCGGCAACCTCCATGCGAAGGTTGAAGCCACGGCCGACGCCATCTCTGTCAACGGCCACTCGTTCAAGGTGCTCTCGAAGAAAGATCCGGCGGAGCTGCCGTGGAAGGAGCTTGGCGTCGACGTCGTGTTCGAAGGGACGGGACGTTTCACGGGACGCGATGATGCCGCGAAGCATCTGACGGCGGGCGCGAAGCGGGTCATCATCACCGCGCCGGCGAAAAAGCCGGATGTGACGCTCGTGCTCGGCGTCAACGACGCCGCGTACGACCCAGCCGCGCATCGGATTATTTCCAACGCATCCTGCACGACGAACTGCCTGGCGCCGCTCGCCAAGGTGCTGCACCAGTCGTTCGGCATCAAGAAGGGGTGGATGACGACCGTCCACTCGTACACGAACGATCAGCAACTCCTCGACCTCCCGCACAAAGATCTGCGCCGCGCGCGCGCGGCCGCGCTGTCGATTATTCCGACGACTACGGGCGCCGCGACTGCCGTCGCGGAAGTCATCCCGGAGCTCAAAGGCAGGTTTGACGGTATCTCGATGCGCGTGCCGACGCCGAACGTGTCGCTCGTGGATCTGGCCGCGCTCGTCGAGAAGAAAGTCACCGCCGAAGAGGTGAACGCCGCATTGACCGCGGCCGCGAACGGTCCGCTGAAGGGCATTCTCGCCATGTCGACCGAACCGCTCGTGTCGATCGATTTCCGGAGCAACCCCAATTCCTCGATCGTCGACGCCGCGTACACGAAGGTGCTCGACGGCGACTTCATCAAGGTGCTCTCCTGGTACGACAACGAGTGGGGCTACTCAAGCCGCTGCGTCGATCTGCTCCGCCTGCTCGTCAAACGCGGTCTCTAGGCGATCCATCGATATGGCCAAGCTGTCGATCAAGGATCTCGATCTCGCAGGCCGGCGCGTGTTCATTCGCGTCGACTTCAACGTCCCGCTAAAGGACGGCATCATCGGCGACGACACGCGCATCCGCGCGTCGTTGCCGACGATTCAATACGCGCTCGACAAGAACGCAACGGTCATTCTGGCCAGCCATCTTGGGCGTCCCGACGGGAAACCTTCGCCGAAGTACAGCCTGCGGCCTGTCGCGGAACGTCTCGGTCAACTGCTCGGCCGTCCGGTCGTGTTTGCCGACGATTGCATCGGGGCGCCCGCCGCCAAAGCTATTCAGCAGGCGCACGCGGGCGATCGGGTCGTCCTGCTCGAAAACCTTCGGTTTCATCCCGAAGAAGAAGGTAACGATCCGGCGTTCGCGCGTCAGCTCGCCAGCGAAGCCGATCTCTACGTCGACGACGCCTTCGGCTCCGCGCATCGCGCGCACGCGTCGGTGGCGGCAATCACGAAGTGCGTCCCATCGGCTGCCGCCGGGCTGCTGATGGAAAACGAGCTGCACTATCTCGGACGCGCGATCGAATCGCCCGAGCATCCGTTTGTCGCCATCATCGGTGGCGCCAAGGTGTCGGACAAGATCGAAGTGATCGAGAACCTCCTGAAGAAGGTCGACCGCCTGCTCATCGGCGGAGCGATGGCCTACACATTCTTCAAGGCGCGCGGGGTGGCGGTCGGCGCATCGCTGGTCGAAGACGACAAGCTCGACGAAGCGCGACGGATCGAGGCAGACGCCAAAGCACGAGGCGTCGAGCTTGCGCTTCCGGTCGATCACGTCGTGGCGGAACGGCTGGACGCCACCGCCGCGCACAAGGTGCTCGCCATTGGCGACGCATCGATTGGCAACTGGCTCGGTCTCGATATCGGACCGGAGACAGTGAAACGCTATGCGGCGCTTCTTGCCGACGCCAAAACCGTCGTCTGGAACGGTCCGATGGGCGTCTTTGAAATCCCGGCGTTTGCCAACGGGACCAATGCCGTCGCGAAAGCGGTCTCGAACGTCACGGGGACGACGATCGTCGGCGGCGGCGATTCGATCGCGGCGGTGAAGAAAGCCGGGCTCGACGCGCACATCACCCACATCTCGACGGGCGGCGGCGCGTCACTCGAATTTCTCGGTGGCCGCACACTCCCCGGCGTTGCGGCGCTCACGGACAAGTAGAGACGATGCGCCTTCCGCTGATTGCTGGTAACTGGAAGATGTTCAAGACCGTCGGCGAGGCGGTCGTCTTTGCCAAAGTCCTGAAGCCGATCGTGAAGGATCTGCAGGGCGTGGAGATCGTGCTGGCGCCGCCGTTCACGGCCATTCACGCGGTCGCGGAAGCGGTCAGGCACGAGAACATCTTCGTCGCCTCGCAGGATCTGCACTGGGAGAAAGAGGGCGCGTTCACCGGCGAGATTTCCGCGCCGATGATCAAAGAGGCGGGCGCCGAGTTTGCGATCATCGGTCACTCCGAACGGCGGCAGCTGTTCGGAGAAACCGATGTCACGGTCAATCGCAAGCTGCGCGCCGTCCTCACCTCCGCGCTCACGCCGATCGTTTGCATCGGCGAGACGCTCGACGAACGCGAGCACAACCAGACGCTCGCCGTCCTCGATCGGCAGATTCAAGGCGCGTTCGACGGCGTCACCGCCGACGAGATCTCTGAACTGGTGATCGCCTACGAACCGGTCTGGGCGATCGGCACCGGCCGCGTCGCCACACCGGCGCAAGCCGAAGACGTCCACGCGCACATCCGGGCGCGGCTGCGTCAGTGGTTCGGCGCCACGGCGGCCGAGCACTGTCATGTAATCTACGGCGGCAGCGTGAAACCCGACAACATCATCGACCTGATGCGCGAGCCCGACGTCGACGGCGCGCTGGTCGGCGGCGCGAGCCTTGATGCGCAGTCCTTCGCAGACATCGTGACAAAGGCACGCGCTACGGTATAATCGGAGTTTCGCGGAACGACAGAAATGCTTTACTACTTATTCGTCACGCTCTACGCGCTTGTCTGCCTCATCCTGCTGCTCGTCATCCTGCTGCAACAGGGGAAAGGCGGCGACATGGCCAGCGCCTTTGGCGGCGGCGGGAGTCAGGCGGCGTTCGGCGCCCGCGCTGGCGCCACGCTGCTCTCGAAACTGACCACCGTGTTTGCCGTGCTGTTCATGCTCGGCGCGCTGGGACTGGCCATCGTCGGCCAAAGCGGATCGAGTTCGGTCCTGAGTGGCCAGACGCCACTCTCGCAACCGGCAGCGCCCTCGACGCCTGCGGCGGCACCAGCGACGCCTGCGCCAGCCGCACCTGAGGCTCCGGCTCCGGCACCACAGAATTAGTGAAGTCCACTTGCGGAAGTGGCGGAATTGGCAGACGCACCAGCTTGAGGGGCTGGCGGTAGCAATATCGTGGAGGTTCGAGTCCTCTCTTCCGCACCATCTTTTGTTTCACCTCGCCCATCATCGCCGCGCCCGGAT
>JAISPN010000050.1 GCA_031274845.1 Acidobacteriaceae bacterium | reverse complement strand
TTCTCGCCGTTCAGCGCGCGCGAGCTGACGTTTGACGCGGCGAGCTATTTCAAGACCGACGAACCGATCGCGGAACTGATGACCTACCAGCAGTTGAACGACTACATCAGCCGTCTGGGCAGTAGCGGCGCCAACGTCATTCCGCAGATGGTGGCGTTGCAGCGGAAGATCGCCTTCCCCTTCGTCACGGTGATCATGACCATGCTCGCCGTGCCGTTTGCCGTCTCCACAGGACGTCGCGGCGCGATGTACGGCGTTGGCATCGGCATCGTCCTCGCCATCGTCTACTGGGTGATGATGAGCCTCTCCGGCGCGCTGGGCGCGGGGGGCGTGCTACCGCCACTGCTTGCCGCATGGACGCCCAACATCCTCTTTGGCGCCGCCGCGGCCTACATGGTCCTCACCGTTCGCACCTGAAGGACGCATCTCGCGTCACGTTCGTTCACTGCGGGTTGCCACTCTTCTTGAGTGGCCTGACATCGACGAAGAGACCGTCTCTCGTGAAGATCGTCACGGTTCCGGGGCGTTGCAGGAGTTCTTCGTGAAGCTGGGGACCGGCAACCACAATCTCCGCATCCTCCTGCCCGTTCGGCGCCAGCGTGTCGCCGAACACCTTGACCAGATGTGAATCGACCGCCAGATCGGGATGGTGTTTGTACGCGTCGAGCACGACACACGTCGCGTCAATCCAGACGTTATCGCTGGCCGTGAAGAGCGGGCGGCGGAAGTGCCGATCCTCAAACACCTGACGGACAGCCAGCGCCGCGTCCTTGCGGCGCACATTCTCGGACTGCTGGCCGATCGCGTAGGCTCTGGCCGTGGTGAGCGCACCGAGCGATGCGCCGGCGACGAGCACCACTGACGTGATGCCAATCAACAATGACGTAAGCGAGCGTAACAGTCCTTGATATGTCAGAGCAGAACTAGACGATCGTGCGTCGTTCGGTAGAAGCGTCGTGAGCACAGCCGCTGACGTGCCCCAGATGAGTGCGCCGATGCCAGACAGCCAAAAGATCTGGTAGTCGAAAATCCCGCCGCGAATACGGACGATGGAGAGCAAGGCAAGGCCGGAGGTCATCACCAGTAGCGCGGCCAACAGCGACAGAAAGCGCTGACGAGTCTTTCGAGCAAAAACGAGCGAGAGCATGAGGGCCACGAATTGACCGGCCACGACAGCGCCTGTGCCGGGAGGCGCAGGTGTCAGCGCGGCTGTGCCCCACGGGATGTGAAAGCCGGACATCGTGGGCGCGGCCAACATGCCGCTCCAGGCACGGAGGGCGGTCTTGATGTCCGGAGTCTGTCCGCGCTGTTGAAAGAACGCCGTTAACGCCAGCAGATTTCGCCCGTGCGTGCGAACGGCGTCGATCGCAGGCGGAAGCCACAGCGCCGCGCCGATGGCGCCCGCAAGGAGAAGCGACCGTGTTGAGAATGCGGCCGCTGTGCCGCGCAGACGAATCGTTGCGACAAGCACGATCGCGAGCAGCGCGATTCCAATCGGCACCATGGAGACGTGCGTTTGCATCAGAAACGACGTCAGGACGATCGAGAGCAGCATCCCGGCGCGGTCGCCGTTGCACGCCGCCGCAGCCGCAACAAGTGCCGCGGCGAGCGGCAGGACGATCACGTGTGGATTCCAGATGCTGCCGGGGAGTTCCTGTGCGTGCCAGACATACCACGCAAGGGCGCCAAGCAGGACCGCCGCGACGACCGAGTCCGCATGGCGAAGCGTGAGCCACCAGACGATCCAGAGCGCCAAGAGATTGATCGTGAGGGCGCCAACGGTGAGTCCGATGGCGTGCTGCCCCGACAGCGCATACGCTGGCGCGAGGAGATAGAAATACAACGGGCCCGGATGATGCCACCCAAATTGTGAATACGGCCCCTGAACGAGCGCGCCACGTAGCGCGTGAAGCACGTACGTCTGGATGACGGCCTCGTCCCCATACGGCCAGGCGTCCGGTGTCGATCGCAGGAAGGCCGTCAGGACGCCGAGCGTAACGATGGCCGCACCGATCGAAAGACTCCGGCGCCAGGTCAGCGTCGCCATCGGTTCACGAGGGACGAAGAAGGTCTGCCGCATGGTTAACGCGCGGCACGTTTCTCCAGACGCACATTGCGTAGCCACACCTGTCCAGAGGTGCGTGTCGCGGTATTCGTCGTGTCGACGACGAACAGCACGTTGTGGAGCGCGGACACAGGGACGCTGCCGGTCGTCGTGACGCCGACGGGACGCATGTCGTCGAACGGGATCACATACTCCCGGTCGGTTGCGTCGACGAAGACCGATCGTCGCCATCGCTCCGTGTGGGCATCGGGAAACACCGCTCGCACCTGCACGGCTAACCGCATCGGCTGTTCCGCGTGGACGCTGAACGCGATGTGATCGTAGTTGGCGACGCTTGGCGGCGTATCGACGGCGGCGCTGGCAAACTGTCCGATGTCCTTGCCGCCCGAGAGGCCGAATCGTAGACGCAACGATGGACCGTCGAGGAGCGAGACGCGATCGATTGCCGAGAGCGACGACTTGTCGGACTCGGGGATCCAGCCATCGGTCGTGCGGCCGTCGAACAGCGGAATGGCGTCGACCACGCGTGACGCCGGGGGGGCTGCGGCGGTGGCATCGACATGCGGCGCAACCACGTAAATCGGATTGCTGATGATCCATGGCGGCGCGTCATGACGCGCGGGATCGCGAATCTCGACGCGGTAGCGCCCCGGTTCTCCCGCCGCCGCGATCTCAAGCGTCTCTTCGTGCCCTTCGCCGATCACCGTGTTGTCGCGCAGCACGCGCGTCGTGAACGAGGCGGGCGCGTTGTGGCGCACGGTGAGCGTGAACGGCGTCCCGCTGGCCATGCGGCTTCCCTGCTCGATCTGCCGGCCGTCACGGGTGGCAACGAAGGTGAACCGCGCCGGCGCCGCCCACGCATCAATCGCCGTGTAGCTTCTCCCCTGCTCGATGGCTTCGAGCAGCAAGGCCGCATCGTGTGAGGCGTCTCCGGTTAACGGCGCCGATGGCGTCAGGTGAAGCGTCATTACCTGAAACGAGGCGTCGTAGCTTGGGATCGGCAACGAGTAGCCGCGTTCGTTCTGATCGCTGGACGTGAGATCGAGTCTCGCGTGTGCGTCCATGCCCGCGAGCGCGACGACTGGACGTGTGGCCGTCAACGTGGTCCAGGTGTCCATCAACGCAGGCGCATCGCTGAATAGACGCGCGATCGTTTGCGGAGGCCGCACCGGATAGGACACGAGCGATTGCGCCAGCATCCACCAGGCGCTGGCATCGCGACGGTAGAAACGTTTGCGCCACGCGGTGTCGGCGTTCAGCAGTTCCACGCCGTCCACGGGCAGCGTCCAGTCGTGCCACGCGAGTTCCGCTTTCGGCGAGTCCGGATGCGCGACGATGCCAAAGCCGCCGAAGCGATGGACATCTTCGACGACATCGCGAGGTTCACCGCCGAGCGGATACGGCACTTCGCCGAGTCCAAGCGCGACGAGATGCCCGCCTGTCGTGCTGACTTCAACCGCATCGAGGCAGAGCACGCCGGAACGATAGACCGGCGGATCGGGACGTCTGGTGCCGTCACCGTGATCGGTGAAGACGACAAAGGAAAGCCCTGCGCTGGCGGCAGCGGCCGCCACAACGTCAGGTGAGCTGCGTCCATCCGAGCGGTTGGTGTGGATGTGAAACACGCCGGCGACGCTGCCAGCGTCCCGATCGGCGAGGAGTCTCTGCTGCCGCTCGGGGAGCGCGACGCCGGTAAAAACAGCAACGGCGGCCGCAAGGGCCGCCGCTACTGGCAGAACACGTGACATCGGACGCGGCAGTTACAGTTTGGCTGCCGACTTGAGCGCGGCCGCCTTGTCGGTCCGCTCCCAGGTGAACTCGGGCTCGGTGCGGCCGAAGTGACCAAACGCCGCCGTCTTCTTGTAGATCGGCCGGCGCAGATCGAGTTCTTCGATGATGCCGCGCGGCGTCAGCTTGAAGTGCGCACGGACGATCTCCGTGATCTGCTCTTCGGCAATGCGCCCCGTGCCTTCCGTGTGTACCATCACCGAGACCGGATCGGCCACGCCAATCGCGTACGCCAACTGCACGAGCGCGCGTTCGGCAATGCCGGCGGCGACGACGTTCTTGGCGATGTAGCGCGCCATGTAGCACGCCGAGCGGTCGACCTTCGTGGGATCTTTGCCCGAGAACGCGCCACCGCCGTGCGGCGCCGCGCCGCCGTACGTATCGACGATGATCTTGCGTCCCGTGACGCCAGCGTCGCCGTGCGGACCGCCGACGACAAAGCGGCCGGTCGGGTTGACGTAAATCTTCGTGTTCTTGTCGCGCATCTCCGCCGGAATCACCTGGTTGATGATCTGCTCGGTGATGTCGGCCTTCATCGTCTCTTGCGTGACGAGCGGGCTGTGCTGGCTCGACACGACCACCGCATCGACGCGCACCGGCGTGATGCCGTCGTATTCGACGGTCACTTGCGACTTGCCGTCGGGACGGAGGTAGTCGAGCGTGGAGTTGCGCCGCAGTTGCGACAGGCCCCGGGTCAACTTGTGGGCCAGCATGATCGGAAGCGGCATGAGCTCTTCGGTCTCACGGCACGCGAACCCGAACATAAGCCCTTGATCGCCTGCCCCTCCGGTATCAACGCCCATGGCGATATCCGGCGACTGGCTGTGGACCGCGGAAATGACCGCGCAGGTCTCGGCGTCGAATCCGTACTTGCCGCGCGTGTAGCCGACATCAGCAATCGTGTCGCGCACGACCTGCTGATAGTCGATGACCGCCCGCGTCGTGATTTCGCCCGCGACGAACGCGATTCCTGTGGTCACCAGCGTCTCGCACGCGACACGACTGGTCGTGTCCTGCGAGAGGATGGCATCGAGAATGGAATCGGAAATCTGATCGGCGATTTTGTCCGGGTGTCCCTCGGTGACCGATTCCGACGTGAACAGGTGCCGCCCTTTACGGCTCATGCCGCGACTCTCCTTCCGCACCCAACCGCACGGCTCTACTGTGCCGGACCCGAGTGCGCCTTGTGTAGAACAGACTGCTTCAGATAAACAAGCAAGCTTACCAAATCAGGCGCGCGGGTGGAAACGGTCGTAGACGTGCCGCAGGCGCGCTTCGAGGACGTGCGTGTAGATTTGCGTGGTCGAGAGGTCCGTGTGCCCCAGCATCATCTGGATGGCGCGGAGATCGGCGCCCCGTTCGAGCAGGTGCGTGGCGAAGGAGTGCCGGAGGACGTGCGGACTGAGCGCGCTCGTAACCGAAGCCGCGCGGCCGTGCGCCTTGAGCACCTTCCAGAACCCGACGCGCGTGAGGCTGGCGCCGCGCGCGTTGACGAACAGTTGCGGCGGCGCTTGTCGCGCGCGGCCGCTCTTAGGTGTCACAAGCGCCGGACGTCCGCGTTCCAGGTAGTCACGCACCCAGCGCGCCGCTTCGTCGCCGATCGGAATCAGCCGTTCCTTGTTTCCCTTGCCGATGCACGTGAGATACCCCGCTTCGAGGTGCAGATCGATCGCGCGCACGCTGATGAGTTCCGACACCCGCATGCCGGTCGCGTAGAGCAGTTCGATCATCGCGCGGTCGCGAATCCCGAGCGGTGTC
>JAISPN010000271.1 GCA_031274845.1 Acidobacteriaceae bacterium | reverse complement strand
GGACGCGAAGTACCGCGCGACGGGCGCTGAGCGCCGCGTCGGCGGTATCAAACAACGTATCGCGCTGCAGGCGGCGCGGTGAGAGCCGCTCGCCGCCGAGTGCTCGCACCGCGTGTCGTGCTGCCTCGACCGTGTCGAACGACAGCTTGACCTCGCGCTCCCACGCGATCGTCATGAGACGAGTCCTCGCGTCCGTCCGCGCTATTGCGCTTCCTTGCGGACGGTGGTGAAGACCTCACCGTTATTCCGCCACACCAGAATGCGGGCGATCCGTCCGGACTGAATCTGCTGCAATTGCCGTCCGGCTTCCGTGGCGCTCGAAACCGCCTGGCCGTTGATGGACAGGATGACGTCACCCTGCTGCAGCGCGCCAGCAGACGGGCCGTTCGGATCGACCTGCGTGATCACGGCGCCGGCGCGGCCGGACGGGATCTGCAACCGGCGCGCAACCTGCGGCGTGAGATCCGATAACGCCAAACCGAAGCTGTCCTGCCCCTGTGTTTCGGGCGGCTGGCGGTCGGTGTTGTTCGAGGCGCGCGCGCCTCGCTCGGCTTCGAGATCGAGCTCTTCGACCGTGGCGTGGAGCGTCTGTTCTTTTCCGTTGCGGACGACCTTGACGGCGACAGACGTGCCAGGGCGCGTGGCGGTCACCATCTTTTGCAAGTCGGTGGTATTGGTGACCGGACGGCCGTTGAACTCCGTGACCACGTCGCCTGCTTTGATGCCCGCCTTGTCGGCGGGGCCGCCGGAGACGACGCTTGCGACGAGCGCGCCGGCGCGCGACTTCAAGCCGAAGTCCTCGAACCCGTCACGCGGCACCGCGTTCATCGACAACCCGATGCGGCCGCGCGTGACTTTGCCGGTGTTCAGTTGCGGCAGCAGTTCGCGGATCGTGTTGATCGGCACGGCGAAGCCGATGCCGATGTTTCCTTCGGAGTTCCCGTTGGTGAAGATCATCGTGTTGATGCCGACGACTTCGCCGCGCAGGTTGAGCAGCGGTCCGCCCGAGTTGCCGGGGTTGATGGCCGCGTCGGTTTGCAGCATCTCGCTCGGCCGGCCGTCGTTCGTATTGAGCTGGCGCTGGGTGGCGCTGATGACGCCGACCGTGACCGTCCAGCCCTGGCTGAACGGATTCCCGATCGCCATCACCCAATCGCCTGCCGCCATCTGCGACGAGTCGCCGAACTGCGCGACCGGCAGCGGGTGGTTGGGTTTGTCCACGAGCTGAATGAGCGCGCTATCGGTGAGGGCATCGCGGCCGACCAGCTTTGCGGTCAAGTAGTTGGGGGAGTTTGGATCGCTGTCTTCGCCAAACAGCGCGACCTCGATCTTGGTGGCGCCCTCGACCACATGGTTGTTCGTCAGGATCAGGCCGTCCTTGCTGATGATGAACCCGGTCCCGGCGGCAATCGCCACTGGCGGCCGGCCGCCGCGGCGACCTCCGCGCGGCTGCGGATCGGGCTGCGGGTCGTCTTGATCGTCAGGCGTGTCGGGACCGCCGAAGAAGCGGCGGAACAGGTCGTTAGGCGACTGGCCACCGCCACCGCCACGGCCGCCACCACGACCGCCACCACCGCCGCCGCCGAAGAAGTCAGAGAGATCCTGCGTACGCTGCGACTCGGTGCGGATGTTGACCACCATTGGCTGCTGCGCCTTGGCAATGTTCCGGAACGTCTGCGCATCGAGCGCGCCGGTGATCGGCGCGCTGTTCATCGGCGGGACCGCCAGCGTTTGCGCGGATGATGGTGGCGTTAGATCGAATCTGGACGCGAGCACCATGCCGACGGCGAGCGAAGACACCGCAATGAGCGACGCATAAAACAGCGTGGTCTTCCGAGTAGACATCAAAATTCCTCCATTACGCGAGAACCAGGATCTGGGTCTGACATGCGCCGGTCACGATCGCCTCGTGCTCGCGCATGAGCATGTTGATTTCTGTTCTGACGCCGAAGTCAGGGAAATAGACGCCCGGCTCGATCGTAAATCCTGTGCCGGGCAGCAATCGGCGGTCGTCGTGCGTTTCGTAATCGTCCATGTTGACGCCGGTGCCGTGCACCGAGGTGCCGAGGCTATGGCCGGTGCGGTGGAGGATTCTGTCGCCGTAGCCGCTGGCGCGCACGACCTCCGCGGCGGACCGATCCACTTCCCAGCCATGCACCGGACGGTTATTGTGCGCCGCCTCGCGCACCAAGGCAATCGCGGCGTCGCGGGCGCGCGCAATCGCATCGAAGGCGCGCGCGTACCGTTCCGGGACGTCGCGGCCAACGTATCCCACCCACGTGATGTCGGCGTACACCGCGCCCGCGGCGGCCATCTTGCCCCAAAGGTCCAGCAGCACCAGATCCCCGCGGCGAATCGGGCGCGAGACGGTCGCGGTCGGCTGGTAGTGCGGGTTGCCCGCGTTCTCCGCCGCCGACACATTCGGGTCGTCGTCGGTGACGAGTCCGCGCTCGCGGAACCAGGTCAGCATCAGTTGCTGGATGTCGTATTCGGTGGTGGGCGTGCCGTCACGGAGCCGTGACCGGATCGCCTCGAAGGCCAGGTCTTTGACGTCGTACAGCCGCTCGGCGGCGGCAAAGTGACTGTCAATGGCGGCCTGATTCCAGACGGCGGAGAAGCGCTGGACGAGATCGCCGGAGGAGACCACCTGAACGCCGGTGGATCTGACCAGCTCGATCGTGCCGGCATCGACGCGCGACACGGACGGGATGGCGCATCCGGGCGAGTACTCCATCGCAATCCGCGGGTGTCCGGCCAGCAGGCGGTGCAGTCCCGCTTCGAGCGCGGCGCGGCCTGCGTACTGTTCGCTACTGCCCGGCAGGTGCGCGAGCGTCTGCGACTCGATGGCGTGGACGAGTCCGCGCGGCTCTCCCTGCGCGGGAATCAGGTAGTACCACCGCCGGGTCGCCATGTGCCCCTGGCGACGCGCGACGCCGGTGACGTCCGCCGCGATGGGATTAATCCCCTTGAAGTCGTACAACAGCCAGCCGTCGAGCCCTTCGGCGCGTAAGGCTGCCTGTACGGCTGAAACGTCCAAGACGTTGGAGACGAGTGTCGCGCTCAAAGCCGCCACGATGCTTCAGTATAAAACGGCGTCTTGGGTGCGGCAGTTATAATCCCCGAAAGGCTGAAATCTTATGAAGCGCATTCTTTTTGCCGGTCTTCTTGTCGCGGGCGCGGGCGTCTTTGTGGCGGGTCAGACGCCGTCGCCGCAGGCCCCTCCGACGCCGACCTTTCGGGTGGATGTCGAGTACGTCGAAGTCGACGCGCTGGTCTCCGACAAAAACGGCCAGTTCGTGCGCGGACTGACCAAGGACGACTTTCAGGTGCTCGAGGACGGGAAGCCGCAGTCGATCACGAATTTTTCGCTGGTTGACATTCCGATCGAGCAGCCGACGCGTCCGCTCTTCGCGTCGGCGCCGATCGAGCGCGACGTGCAGAGCAACGAACGCCCCTTCGACGGACGTGTCTACGTGATGGTGCTCGACGACTACCACGTCGACGTCACGCGCACCGCGCGCGTGCGCGCCTCGGCGCGTCAGTTCATCGAGCGCAATCTTGGCGCGAACGACTTGATGGCGATTATCTTCACCGGCGGCCGCTCGCAAGACGCGCAGGAGTTCACCAACAACAAGCGTCTGCTGCTGGCGGCGGTCGATCATTTCACCGGTCAGAAGCTACGCTCGGCGACGCTCAATCGCAACGACGACTACTTCCGGAATCAGAGCGTCGGTTCTTCCGACCCGGCGCAGGACATGGATGAACAGCAGCGCGCCTACAACGCGCGCTCGATGCTCGTGACGCTGCAGAAGGTGGCGGAGTGGTTCGGGAGCGTGCGCGG
>JAISPN010000269.1 GCA_031274845.1 Acidobacteriaceae bacterium | reverse complement strand
GCCGCGAGCGTCGCGACCGTATTCATATTACGCGCCGTGCCGTTTTTTGCTGCTGGAATCCGCAGTTTCGATCGGCCCTGACCTTCGGGGTAGTAGACGTAGATCTCCCGTGTGCCGAGACGCATCTCCTCGTTTGTGATGCCGGTGGCTTTTGTGAGTGCATCCTTCGGCGGCGCTTCGTCGAGGAAAATGCCCACCGTGTAGGTGGGTGGCGCCTTCTTGAAGGGATTTTTTTCGAGCACCGTGGTCATCTCGTTCGCGGTCCTGACGATAACGCCGACCGGTTTGCCTGCGTACGTGTGCAACGCCGCTTCGAGCGCCGCCTTCACGGCGGCTTCTGTCTTGCGGCTCGTGAACACGATGTTGCCGCTGGCGATGTAGGTCTTGACGTTTGTGAAGCCGAGCGTGATGCACATCGCCTTCAGATCGGCCATCGGCAGCTTGCCGGTGCCACCGACGTTCACGGCGCGCAGCAACGCGACATACGCGGTCACGCTGAGACGCCTCAGATGAAATCCACGACGACCACGGTCAGGTCGTCGTCGAATCGTGCCCGTCCAGAGCCCGCGCCTTTGCCAGACCAGACGAGCAGGTGATCGATGAGCCCATCGACGAACGCGTCCGCGGTGCTGCCGGTGTGCGATGCGATGAACGCCGACAACTCGCGATCGCCGAAGAACTCGCCGGTGTGATTCTTGTGCTCGATCTCGGTGAGGCCGTCGGTGTAGAGAATCAGCCGGTCGCCATGTTCGAGCGCGACTTCGCTGGCGTCGTACGTCGCGGCTTCCAGCATGCCAAGCACGAGTGAGCCGTTGGCGAGTTTTTCGAGCGACTGGGTTCTGGCTCGCCAGAGCAGCGGCGGCGGATGACCGCCGAGGCTGTAACTAAGCCGCCGGTGTGCCGTGTCGATGAAGACGTAGGCGGCCGTGATGTAGCGCGTCTCGAAGTGACCGCACAGCACGCGGTTCATCTCCGCGAGCGTGCGCGCGGTGTCCGCGGCGTGTGACCGCTGACTCGCAAAGGCGACCGTCGTCATCGACGCGATGAGCGCCGCCGAGACACCGTGGCCGGCGACATCAGCCACAAGCACGCCGAGGTGTGTGTCATCGAGGCGCATGAAATCGTAGAGATCGCCCGCGACGGAATGCGCGGGCAGATTCCTGACGGCAATCCGGACGCCATCAAAACGTGGCACGTCGCTCGGCAGAATAGAGGTCTGAATCGTCCGGGCGGTTTCAAGTTCTCGCTCGACCGCGGTGAACTCGCGCTGATCCTTGAAGAACTGCCGCGCCGTGACCGCGCCCTGCGCCAAGACGTAGATCGTAATGCCGTAGGTGTCGTAGTTCAGCGGCCACGAAAAATATCTCGACACCATGTCGATGATGAGCGTGATGGCCAGCGTGCCGGTGCCGAGGATGCGCGCCATACGATCGACCAGATCGTCCGTGCGAAAGAAGATGACGTGCGGGAGCAGCGCTACCATCGAGACGAGTAGGAAGATCTGGTAGAGCCAGAACAGTTTTCCCGGCCGTTCGCTCATCACGTCGACCACGATGAAAGCGACGGCGAGGAGTAACCCAAGCTGCCAGAGGCGGCGGATAAATGACATCCAGCCACGCCCGCGTGCATATTCAGCATGGAGGAGGCCGAGGCTGGGCACGAAGTAGCTGATCCACAAGATCGTGTACGCGCGCGTCCGTCCGGTCAGGCCGACGAGTTCGACGATGGCGGGGGCTTGGAGCAGGAGCAGTGAGCCGTAAAAAAACGAGAAAAGGCCGAACGAGATGAGCGAGGGCCGCGACGGACCGCCGTACGCGACCGCGCTCACGAGCGAGGCGCCGCCCGCGCTGGCGAGCAGAAAGCCGAGCGCGATGCGAGCGAGCAGTTCGAGGTTCGGCATGGGAGGCGCGGCCTGCGGGCTCTGGGCGGCTTGCACCGCCTCGGCGAGCGCCGGCGTCAACGCGCAGAGCGCGAGCGCCACGACACACACGAGGGCGAGACGTCGAATCAGTTGAGTTCCGTGAGTCAACGGGAGCATGGTCACCGAGCGAGCGGTTAGTACCGGCTCTCTCCAGGTTTCCGATCGGCCCCGAGCACGTCCATCCACGACGGGTACTCCACGCGCAGTTTGCTGACCTCGTCGAGCGCCGTGAGGTCGTCCGCCGTCAGCGTGACATCGATTGATTTCAGGTTGTCATCAAGTTGCGTCAGGTTCTTCGCGCCGATGATGACGCTGGTGACGGCGGGATTCGCGAGAATCCACGCGAGCGCCACCTGCGGAACGGTGACCTGGTGCGCATTGGCGATGCGGATGAGCACCTCGACGATGTCGTAGGCGCGTTCTTTGTCGATGGGCGGGAAGTCGAACTTCGCGCGCCGTGCCGCGTCGTCGGTCGACGTCCGCGTGAACTTGCCGGAAAGAAATCCGCCGGCCAGTGGGCTCCAGACAAGCAGCCCCAGACGCTGATCGTTGATGAGCGGGAGGATTTCTCGTTCGAGTTCGCGCCCGGCGAGCGAATAAAAAGACTGCGTGCAACGGAAGCGTTCGAGCCGCAGTTCGCGCGAGACGGCGAGCGACTTCATCATGTGCCACGCGGGCAGGTTCGAGCAGCCGATGTAGCGGACCTTGCCGGCGCGCACGAGATCGTCAAGCGCGCGGAGCGTGTCTTCGAGGTTTGTCAGGAAGTCGGGCCGATGAATCTGATAGAGATCGATGTAATCGGTGCCGAGCCGCGTAAGGCTCGCCTCCACGGACTCGATGATGTGCAGCCGCGAGAGACCTACCTGGTTCGGGCCACGGCCCATGCGTCCGCGCACCTTCGTCGCGAGGACGACATCCTTTCGCCGCGCGCCGAGCGCCTTGCCGACCATGACTTCGGATTGGCCGGCGGAGTAGACGTTCGCCGTGTCGATGAAGTTGATGCCGGCGTCGAGCGCGCGGCCGACGATGCCATTGACGGCGTCCTGGTCGAGACCGCCAATGGCCTGCCAGACCTGGACGTCGCTTCCGCCAAAGGTCATGGCGCCGAGGCACAGTTCAGAAACGAAGACGCCGGTATCGGCCAGTGCTCTGTACTTCATCGTCAATGTATCCCCGGGTGAATGGTACTCGATAGGTGCGTGTGGCGCGTACAGCAAAGGCGGTGGCGTCACGGCTACAATTGTTGATTGGAGCGATAGACCGGTGGCCAATTTCTGCGAACACTGTGAAGGACAACGTTTCGATCGCGCGCAAGTGCTGCGCGCGCTGCGCCAGCTTCAACGCGAGCGGCGCACAAAACAGCGCGACAAGAAGCTCGACGAGGCGCTGGCGCTGGCCATCAGGACGGTGGCAGGACTTGAGCTGCCCCATCTCGAGATCGAATATGTGAGCGGAGACGTCGTGCACTGACGCGCGGTGCTATCCTAATAGTTCAACTCTCAACCGAACACACCCGACATGAATATCGTGACTTTAGACAGTGACGCCTTGCGCGCATTCGAGCGTCAGGCGCGACAGGACTACGACGCCTTCAAGGCGAAACAGCTCAATCTGAATCTTGGCCGCGGCAAACCGTCGAACGAGCAGCTCGATCTCTGTCGCGGCCTGCTCGATCTGCCCGGCGCTGGCGACTACGCGGCGGCGGATGGCACCGACTGCCGCAACTACGGCGGCGTCGGCGCTTCCGGTTTGGACGGCATACCGGAGATGCGGCGGTTGTTTGCAAGCCTGTTACATACAGAGCCGAATGAGGTGTCAGTAGGCGGCAATTCCAGTTTGCAATTAATGTACGAATGCGTTT
>JAISPN010000247.1 GCA_031274845.1 Acidobacteriaceae bacterium | reverse complement strand
GCCAATCTCGAAGACACGCTGCCGATCGGCAAAGCGTCGGCGGGTTCGAAGGCCTAGGCCGGAGTGCTGCTCGCAACGGTCGTCGGCACGGTGGTCGCGACCCGCAAGGATCCACGGCTCGTCAGCAACAAGCTGCTCGTTGTTCGTCCCGTTGATCCGCGCGGCAAGGCTGACGGCAATCATCTCGTCGCGGTCGATACGGTGGATGCCGGCGTCGGCGAACGCGTGCTCGTCGTGAGCGGCAGCTCCGCGCGTCTGGCCTCAGGCATGAAAGACTGCCCGGTCGATGCCGCCATCGTCGGCATCGTCGACACCGTCACGCTTCAGGACTGACCCATCCGCGCGCGTCGTGGCTCAGGCGTAAATCCTCTATGCAGCTTGCCCGCGTCATCGGCACCGTCGTGACGACCAGAAAAGACGAACAGCTTGAGAGCCGCACGCTGTTGCTCGTGCAACCGCTCACCGCCGGGCGAGAGCCTGCGGGACGGCCGATCGTGGCTGTTGACGCGGTCGGCGCGGGCGTTGGCGAAGATGTTTTCTTCGTCCGCGGCAAAGAAGCAAGCTTTCCGTTTTATCCATCGGAACCCCCGGTCGATGCCGGCATCGTCGGCATCGTGGACCGCTGGGACACGGACTGAGGCCGGCGGTGCAGATTGCGCGCGTCGTGGGAACCGTCGTCTCCACCCAGAAGCATCGCAAGTTCGAAGGCGCGAAGCTGCTCCTCGTCCAGCCGCTCAACCTCGACGACACGCCGCGCGGAAACACGCTGCTGGCGGTCGACGGAGTAGGCGCCGGGATTCACGAGAAAGTGCTGGTCGTGCTCGAAGGACGCGCGGCAGGCGAGGCGCTCGGCCGCAAGGCCGCGCCGGTCGACGCCGCGATTATCGGCATCATTGATACGGTGGATGTCCGTGAATCTCTCTGAGCAGGAACTCCGCGATCTCGTGCGCGACGTGGTCCGCCGTCAGAAGTCGGCGTCGGCCTCAGCCGCCGCGCCAGCGCCGTCGCCGGCGCAAAGCTGTCTGTCGCACGCCAGCCACGGACGCCTCACGCTCGTTGGAGACGGCGACCCGGAGGGGCGCTGTCAGATTGAACCAGCCGTAGCCTGCACGCACTGCGGCTACTGCCAATCGCTCGGACACTAGCGATCTGGTCGTCTGATCATTGAGCGATCGTTCAATGGCAACAACCAGATGACCCGATGATCCAATCACCAGATGAATTGACCGGACGGCCAGATCACGAGATGACCAAATGAACAAGATTCTTGTCACGCGCAAGCTGCCGTCTTCTGTTCTGTCGCGTCTCGATGCGGTGGGAGCGGTTGATCTGCACGCGGCCGATGGGTCGCTCACGCCGGACGAATTGCGAGCCCGCGCGGCCGATGCGCAGGCGATCGTGAGCATGCTGAACGATCAGATCGATCGCGCGCTCATCGATGCGGCGCAGAAGCTTCGGATCGTGGCGAACGTCGCCGTCGGGTACAACAACATCGACGTGCCGTACGCGCGTTCGCGCAATGTCACGATCACCAACACGCCCGACGTGCTCACCGACGCGGTGGCGGACTTCACGTGGACGCTGATTCTGGCAATCACGCGGCGGATTTCCGAAGGCGAGCGTCTCGTCCGCGCGGGCGCGTGGAAGGGATGGGCGTTCGACTTCATGCTCGGCACGGAGCTGCGTGGCAAGCAGTTGGGTCTTGTTGGCGTCGGCCGCATCGGCCGCGCGGTTGCCGCTCGCGCGGCGGCGTTTGGCGTCAAGGTCGCGTACACGTCTCGCCGGGAGATCGATCTGCCAAACGCGGAAGCGATGTCGCTCGACCGCCTGCTCAACACCTCGGACATCGTCTCGTTGCACGTGCCGCTGACACCGGAGACACGGCACTTGATCGACAAGAAAGCGCTCACGCGCATGAAGCGATCGGCCTATCTCATCAACACCGCGCGAGGGCCGGTGCTCGACGAAGCGGCGCTCGCCTGGGCGCTCGACCAGCGCTTGATCGCGGGCGCCGCGCTCGATGTCTACGAGCGCGAGCCGGAGATTTACGCCGATCTCTTCAAGTTCGAAAACGTCCTGCTCGTGCCGCACCTTGGCAGCGGCACGACCGAAACCCGGACGGCGATGGCTTCTCTTGCCGTCGACAACGTGGTTGCGGTGCTGAGCGGACAGCCGCCACTGACGCCTGTGCTGTCATGAGTCCGGTGTCACGCCGCGCGCCGTCAGCGTCCGCGGATGTCAACGCGGTGATGCGACGCCTCGCCCGCGCGATTGAAGGGCTCGAACTGCCGGCGGTTGAGAAGATTTCCGAAGCGCAGGAAGAGAGTCCGTTTCAGGTGCTCATCGCCACGCTGCTCTCCGCGCGCACGCAGGATGCGACAACGCTCGCGGCGTCGACGCGTCTGTTTGCCGTGGCCGCGACGCCTGAGGCGATGGTGAAATTGCCGATCCGGACAATCGAGCGCCTTATTTATCCGGTGAGCTTCTATCGCAACAAGGCGCGTCACGTGAAGGCAACGGCGCGGATGCTGCTCGACGAGTATGGCGGCGCCGTGCCGGCGACAATGGAGGCGTTGACGAAGCTGCCAGGGGTGGGACGGAAAACCGCCAACCTCGTGATGATTCTGTCGTTCAAGAGTCAGCAAAACATCTGCGTCGATATACACGTGCACCGGATCTCGAACCGGTTGGGATGGGTGCGTACCGACACGCCGGAAGAGACGGAGCAGGCGTTGTACCGGGCTATTCCGCAGAAGTGGTGGGCGCTCATCAATCTGTATCTCGTGACGTGGGGGCAAAACGTCTGCCGTCCGCTCCGTCCGCGTTGCGACGGCTGCGCGATTGCCGATCTCTGTCCGCGAATCGAGGTTGCGCGATGAACCGCGTACTGCACGTTGCCATCATCATCGTGCTCGTGTGCCTGGCGCCGGAGCGCGATGTGCGCATGCAAACGCGCGCCGCCAGCGATGCGCTCGCGCCGGCGCCGGTGTTTGCGGTGGAAACGTCGCGTGGCACATTCCTGATCCAGACATTTCCAAATGACGCGCCAAAAACGGTGGCGCACATCGTCGCGCTCATTCGCGCCGGGTTTTACGACGGGCAGCGCATTCATCGCGCGCAACCGGGATTCATCGTCCAGTTTGGCGATCCGCAGACACGCGATCTGTCGCTCCGCGACAAGTGGGGACGCGGTGAGGCGGCGTCGAGCGGGACGCCGATTGGTGTGCCGGAAATTTCAACCAAGCACAAGCACGAGAAGGGCGCCGTCGGTGTCGCGCATATGGGTGAACCGGCGCAAGCCGACAGCCAGATGTACATCACGCTGGCGCCACGGCCGGATCTGGATGGGCTCTACGCGGTGTTTGGCCATGTCATTCGCGGCGAGGAGATTCCCGCGCTGTTGCAGGTAGGCGACGAGATCACGCGCGTCTACCTGATGGAGTAGACATCAGCGCCGCGCCATGCTCACGATCAACGAGATCTTTTATTCGATTCAAGGCGAGGCGACCCGCGCGGGTGAACCGTGCGTGTTCGTGCGCCTGACGGCGTGCGACCTGCGCTGCTCGTGGTGCGATACGCCGTATGCATTTTCCGAAGGGCGGAAGTGGACGCTCGACGAGGTACTGGCCGAGGTCGAACGTCATCACTGCCGCCTCGTGGAAATCACTGGCGGCGAGCCGCTGCTGCAGGACGATGTGTATCCGCTGATTGAGACGCTGCTCGATCGCGGTTACGAGGTGATGCTTGAAACCGGCGGGCATCGCTCGATTGCGCGCGTGCCCGACGCGGTGATCAAAATTGTCGACGTGAAGTGTCCGGGCAGCGGGGAAGCGGCGAAGAACGACTGGTCAAATTTCGAGCGGCTCGCCGCGCACGACGAGGTGAAGTTCGTCATCAAGCATCGTGACGATTACGAGTACGCGCGCGACATCATCCATCGCGAAAATTTGTCGAGCCGCGTGCGCGCGGTCCTGATGTCGCCCGTGCACGGCGAGCTCGACCCGCGCACGCTCGCCGAGTGGGTGCTGGCCGATCACCTGCCCGTGCGTCTGCAGTTGCAACTGCATAAGTTCATCTGGTCGCCGACGACGAGAGGTGTGTAGGTGCGCGCGGTGGTGCTGCTGAGCGGCGGACTCGATTCCTACACGGCGGCGGCGATTGCCAGAGACGAAGGCTTCACGCTGAACGCGCTCACGGTGAGCTACGGGCAGCGTCACGCCGAGGAGCTGGCTGCCGCGCGTCGCGTCGCGCGCGCGCTTGGCGTTGAACGTCATCTCGAACTGCCGCTCGATTTACGTGGCATTGGGGGATCGTCGCTCACGACGGACGCGCCAGTGCCGCGCGATCGCGACGTCAGCGAAGAAGGCATTCCCTCGACGTACGTCCCGGCGCGGAACACGATCTTTCTGTCGCTGGCGATGGGGTGGGCCGAAGTGCTGGGCGCGTCGGATATCTTTCTTGGCGTCAACGCGCTCGATTACTCAGGCTATCCGGACTGCCGTCCCGAGTTCATCGCGGCGTTTGAGAAGCTGGCGGCTGTGGCGACGAAGGCAGGTGTCGAAGGGACGCCGATGCGCATTCACGCGCCGCTCATTTCGTTGACGAAAGCCGAGATTATTCGTCGTGGTCTGGCGCTCGGCCTCGATTACGGCCTGACGCACAGTTGCTACGATCCAGGTCCCTCCGGTCACCCATGCGGCCGCTGCGACAGTTGCACGATTCGCGCGAGAGGATTTGCCGAAGCCAACGCGATCGATCCAGTGCTTCAGCGCTGATCTCATGCCGACATCGGGGCTACGCAGTCAGGCGTGACTGTTGCGTCGATTTCCAATACAGGAAACCTGCACCACTGGTAGTGAGAAGCGCGGCGACAGCGATAGCGATTCTTGAAAAGATTACTGCCTTGTCATGAGATGAGACGGCGGCGCTTGCGCCAGCAAATATGGCTGTAGTCGCGCTTAACAGCATTGATGTTTTCCGCATTGCTTTCGCCTTGTCACTCAAATCCTTTTCCCTTTCGATCTCCTGAGTTCTGTCAGCGAAACCCGGCTCGATAGATTTCGTAGCCACCAAGTGCAATAAGGCTGAGAGCTCCAGTTATGAGAAAAGTAAAGCCGGCGATGAAGAGAGCCATGGGTCTCGTCGACTTCAAATACTGGATGGTTGCGCCGATCAGGGTGAGTAGTCCTCCAATGGCGATGACAACTCCTGCGAGAATTTCTACCTTGTCGCCAGAGGAAATGCTGCGCCCTGCGAGGAGAATCGAAAGACAGCTCGGAATAAACAGTATTGGCGTGCTTCTTTTTATTTTCTCCTATTCAATGAACGCCTTATCCATCTCGACACTCCTCTCACGTTCAGTCAACGAAATGGCTCAACGTTCAATCGACGTGTGCCGAAGCATAGCGGACATCCCATGCGTTTGCGTAACGAGTGGATGTGAAGCTCAGCGGTGATGGCGTACGTGTTGTTGAGGTGGTGGCGACGGCCGGCGATGTTATTGCGGGAGATCGCGTGACGTTCTATAGTGGCGCATCTTGTGAGGTGCGCTGATGTACAAGGCGAATTGGCCGCGGTTGCTCGTGATTGCTGTGTGTCTGGGCCTCGTGTGTGCCGTTGTGGTGGGCATACTGAAATCGTGGCTCGGGATAACGATTCCCAGTCTGATAGCAACCTTCGTGGCAGGTGGCGTTGCTAGTTTTGTTGGCACTCGGATTGATGCCCGGTTGTCAAATCGGCAACAAGACAGCCAGAGCAGTCATTGACCGTGATGGCGCGCGTTTAGCGCGACGCCGCGTTTCTTGAAAACTCCGCGAGCAGCACCACGATCCGATCGGTGACGGCGGCGGAAGAGTGGTCGCAGAAGGAGAAGGCAGGCTGAGCGCAGCCCGCAAGTCTATGCAGCGGACAACTCGTACGGTTGAATCAAGACTTCGGCGGAGATACCGAGGCCCTCGTGCAGTCGGCGAATCATGTCGATCGTCAGACCGCGGCGGCGGTTCAGGACTTCAGCGACGCGTGCGCGGCTGCCGATGAACGGTTCAAGATCGCGCCGTGTCAAGCCACGGCTCTCCATGTGGTAGTGCAGCGCATCGATGGGATCTGGTGGTTCGATTGTCTCGACCTGCGCTTCGTAGCGTTCCACAAGCGTGGTCAGGACATCGAGCCGATCGCCGTCGGCTGTGCCTGGACGCGCATGCATCAGCTTTTCGATTGCCTTCAGCGCCGCGCGGTGATCAGCCTTGGTTTTGACAGGACGAATCTGCATCATGTGTTCCTCACACCGTGGCGGCGTCGATACGGTCATACTCGGGATGCGTGCCGACAAACCGGATGTAGCACACGCCATAGGCATAGTTAATGGCCACCACGAGGCGGTAGTGATTGCCTTTGATGTTGAACACGACGCGATTGTCACCAACGAAGCTGGCGTTCGCGTAGATCTGCTTGATGGCCGATGGCGAACGCCACTGCGCCCGCTTCGCGTCGTCGTACCACGCACGCAGTGGTTATTCAGCGTCCGCATGTCGAGCCCAAAACTCACGCAGTGTGCGCTGAGCGATGATTCGCACGTGCGCCAAGCATAGCGCGATCCCGTAGTGGGAGCAAGCCCGATACGCAGGAAACACTGCGCGCCGAAGAGTAAGACAATGGGCGACGTGCCCTTCTGGAATTTTGCGGAGTTTCGCCGCTACGGTGTGCGTGTGACGCCACGCGAAAACTCTGCGAGCAGCACGACGATCCGGTCGGTGACGGCGTCAATGGCGGCGGGTGTGGTGTTGTAGTTGTTCGTGAAGATGGTGAACACGAGCGGCTCGCTCTCTTTGGTCCAGACATAGCCCGCGATCCCCCGCGCGTTGCTGAACGTGCCGGTTTTCGCGTGGACGTTTCCGGCGGCGGCCGTGCCGACGAATCGGCGCTGGAGCGTGCCGTCGACGCCAGCCACCGGCAGCGTCTCCATGAACGGCTCTCGCAACGACTCTTCCTGATACACGTGCGTCAGCACATCGACGACCGCGGCTGGCGTGATGAGGTCGTAGCGCGACAGTCCGGAGCCGTCGACGATGAGGAAGTGCGAGGAGGGGATGCCCCATCCGTTGAGCGCCGTGCCGATGACGGCGGCCGGGTTCGTGGTGGTGGTCCCGCTCGTCACGGCAACCGTTCGCAACAAGCTTTCAGCGTAGAGATTCTGGCTCCGCTTCATCATCGTTCGCGCCATGTCGTCGAGGCGCGTCGTGAAGATAGGTCCAAGCGGCAGCGCGTTCGCGCGATCGAGCGGCGCGGGAAGGTCGTTCGCGTCAACGGCCGATCCGGTAATCGTGATGCCGTTTTGCGTGAGACTCGCACGGAGCGCGCGCGCGAAGTACAGCGGCGCGTTTGTCACCGAGACGTTGTGGACCTCGCGTGGCGCGCGTCGTAGCAGCGCGCCGCTCACGTCAACCACAGGCGAGCGTTCGCCGGCGCGAAGCGTCAGCGGCACGCCGCGCGTCGCCGCGGTTGTCGCGCGATTGCGGAACTCGACTGGCGCGTACGACGGCAGGAGATCGATCCGCACCGGCGCGCCGGCCTGCGCGCCCGGCGTGATGGCGAGTTGCGCGGTGTTCTGATTGAACTGCAATCCGCTGACGGCGGTCGCGTAGCTCGACGCCAGATCGTCCCACGCCCAGCCGGAGCCGAGCGACTGGCGCTTGTCGAAGAGGCTGCCGTCGCCCACGATGTCGCCGTGGATGGTCGAGATGCCGTGCTCGCGCAACTGCTGCGCGAACTGCGCGAACGCGCGATCCGCGATGCCGTCCCAGTTGTCGAGTGTCGGGTCGCCGCCGCCGACGACTAACAGATTGCCGGTCAGCGTGCCATTCGCGATGGCGCCGATGGCGAACGCGTCGGTCTTGAATTCGTAATCCCATCCCAGACGCTCCGCGGCCACGGCGAGCGTGACGATCTTCTCCGCGGACGCCGGCATCAACAGCTTCTGCTCGTTCACCGAGACGAGCCGATCGCCACGTTGCAGCGATCGCACTTCGATGCCGATCGACGCTTGCTCGGCGGCGGGACTCGCAAGGATGGCGGCGATGTTCTGTTGAAGCGCGCGGAGGGAATCGTGTTCGGCGGATGGCGCGGGCGGGGCTGACGGGGACTGCGCGGGGACGGTCCGTTGCGCCGCGGTGCTGACGAGGGCAATCGTCAGCGCCGCGGCCACAACATGGCGGGTCATTTTATGAGCTCGGTGAAGTTCGTGATGGCATCGTCGAATTTGGAAGGATCGATTTTCGCCACGCCGGGTTCGTCGGTGCGCGTGGCGTAGGCGGCGTCACCGTTCTTGCCGAAGGTGACCTTCTCTTCCTTCTTGCCTTCGTCGAACTTGGCGATGGCCGTCATCACCGGCGTGTTCAAGCCGGTGCTGGCGGTTGAGGTCTGGAACGACACCGCGCGGATGTCGGCGAGGTTGGCGAGAAACGACTCGACTTTTTCGCGGTCGGCATCGCTGGCCGTTGGCGTCAGACGTTTCCAGCTGTCGGCCACTTCCGGTTTGTCCGACTTGACGCGTTCGAGCGTCAGCGTTTTTCCCTCGTGCGTAATTTCAATGCGCGTGGCCGTGAAGGCGCGGAAGTCGAACATCTCTTTCCGCCGGTATTCGTCGACGGGCTTCTTCAATTCATCCGCCGCCGTGGCGTCGATTGTGAAGATGTCCGGCTTGTTGGTTTCGCGCACGTAGACCGTATCCTCGGCCGCCTTGCCGCCGATGACGAGGCCGGTCCGGTCGGCGCCCACGCGGATGGTGATGACCGCGTCCGGTTTTTCGAGGCCGAACTTCTTGAGATCCGCCTGAGACGGCGCGCCCGTGACCGCCGACTTCATCTGCACGGCGGTGACGCGCGTGAGGAGCCCTTCAGCCGCGGAGTTGTCCGCGCGCGTCGCGGCTGGCGTGACGACCTTCCAGTCGTCGCCGGTTTTCGTGAGCTCGCCAGACTTGCCGTTGATGGTGAGGTCGAGGCCGCTCACCTTGGCCGGATCGAATTTGACGATGGTCTTGTCGCGCAGGTCGAACGTCGACTGATTGAGCGTCGACTCGTAGTACTGACCGACGAGCACCACTCGCGTTTCGCCCTGGCGCTGCGCGTAGATGTTGCCGCCGGTCGTGGTCTTCTCGCCGACGAGCAGCGTGCCGGTGGTCTTGCCGTCCGCCGTCTTGAAGGCGATCGTGGCGCGCGGTGGCGCGAGACCAAACTCCTTCAGGTCGGACGGGTTTTCGTCGACGACGCGCACGACCTGCATGTCGGCCAGCGCGTTGACGATGCCCGTCGTGCTCGTCTCCGAGGCGGCGGTGGCAATTGGCGCGGTCAGCTTCCAGCCGTCCTCGGCTTTGTGCAGCGTGGTCTCCTCGCCGGAGGCCGACTTCACCGTCAGATCGGCAATCTGCGCGGCCTCAAGGTTGGCGAAGAGCTTCGGTTGTTCGCTCTTTTCATCAGCGGGTTTGGCGCCGGTGAAGTAGATGTAGGCGCCAAGCCCCGCGAGCACGACAAACAGGGTCAGCGTGGACCAGAGCCGCTTCATCGCCTATCGCCTCCGCCACCAGCCGTAGATGCCGGTGCCGAAGATGGCCGCCGGAATGATGAGCAGCGTCAGCCAGACGATGTTCGACTGCTGCGTCGCCGTCAGCGTGAGGCGTCGATCGTCCGCGTCCTTCGTGCGGATCGAGATGAGGTTTTCCTGCTGCGACAGCCAGCTGACCATGTTCATGAACAGGTCTTTGTTCCCCTGCACGCCAAGCGCGCCGTTGGCGGCGAAGTCCGAATCGCCGACGACGACGATGCGCGTCTCCGGTTTCGGCGCGTCTTTCGCGCCTTCCGCTGGCGCGTCCTTCGACGGTTCCGAGGTGGCCACCGCGAGCGTGATGGGACCGGGCTTGTCGCCCTTGTCTTCGTTCAGCTCCACCTGACCCGTGGTGAGCAGCGACTTGATGTCGGTTTCCGCCCAGCTCTGCGGGCTCGACTCGACCACCGGTTGGGCGTGGCTGCCGGGCATAGGCGAGACGCTGCGCGCGAGCGGGAACGCGGTGAGGACGGTGAAGCGTTCGGTGATCGGGTGCGGCGGGTAGTTCGCGGCGACCGGCACGGAGGCGTCCGTGCCAATCAGCCGGCCCATGCCGCTCGCGTCGACGACGATCGTGTTGTCGACCTGAATGCCCCATTCACGCGCGAGCGCGACGAGATTCGGCAGCGTCGTCGAATCGGGTTTCTCCTGCGGATCGAGGAGCAACAGCGCCTTGCCCTGCTTGTCGAGATACTTCTGCAGCGCGTCGATTTCCGGCGGGAAGAAATCGGTTTTCGGGCCCGCCACGATGACCGCCGCCGCGTCGGCCGGGACGGCGTTGGTCTGGGCCAGCACCACGCGATCGACCGAGTAGTTCTCGCGTTTCAGCGCGTCGGCAATCGTGCCGTAGCCGTCACGCTCCTGCGAGGTGATGTCCTTCTCGCCGTGTCCCTGCGTGAAGTACACCTTCTTCGTCTCGCCGGTGACCGCCTTGATGATCGTGTTGGTGATGTCCTGCTCGCTGTTGGCGGTCGTGCGTTCGGTCCGCCCCTTGTACTCGAGCACGATCGTGCCGTACTGCTGCACCTGATACTGCTGCGCGACGGCGCGCTTCTTGTCAGGATCGATGTACTCGGTGTGGACCTGCTTCGAGTTGTACTCGTATTCCTTCAGCCGGTCCCGGTATTCCTGAAACGACGACTCCTGCACGAACACTTTGATGTCGAGCGGCGCGTCGAGCTTCGACAGGATGTTGCGGCTCTGGTCCGAGAGGCTGAACTGTTTGTTCTGCGTCAGGTCCCAGCGCTTGTTCTGCCGTTTGCCGATGTAGTTCACCGCGACGAGAATGCCCAGCACGATGAGCACGCTCGACGCGGCCAGCGTGCCGTACTGCGCGCGGCGGCCTTTGAAGAACTGCAGAACTTCTTTCCCCTGGCTCAGGATGTACGCCACCATGCACACCAGCCCGCCTTCGGCGAGGTAGGTCGTGTAGGTTTCGTACTCAGGCCTGAGGAAACGGACGCTTACGGCTGCGAGCACCAGCGCGGTGCCGAGCCACCCAATCAGATTGAAGATGCGATTCATTAGCCCCGCCACCGTTCCGTGTCGACTGACTTCATCGTCAGGAAAAGGCCGAACGTAATCAGGCTCAAGTAATAAATCAGGTGTGTCGTGTCGATGACCCCCTTCGAGAAATCATCGAAGTGATCGATGACCGAGAGGTACCCGGTCAGGTCGGCGATCCACCCGCTTGAGAAGCTGCCGATCCAGTTGATCACCCACAGGAACAGGAACACCGAGAAGGTCGAGATGTAGGCGACGATTTGATTCGTCGTCAGCGTCGAGATGAAGAGGCCGATCGAGAGGAAGCTGCCACCGAGCAAGAGCAGCCCCAGATACGACGTGGCAATCGGCTTCCATTCCGGGTTCGAGTAGACGAACAGGAGGCCGACGTGGATGAACGTCACCGAGAGCATGACGGCGTAGAGCGTCAGCGCGCCGATGAACTTGCCCATGATGATCTGGAAGTCGCTCACCGGCGAGGTGAGCAGCAGCTCGATCGTGCCCGAGCGGCGCTCTTCCGAATACGTGCGCATCGTCAGCGCCGGGAGGACGAAGAGCAGCAACACCGTGACGTTTTGCAGCACCGGCCGCAGCATGTCCTGATTGATGTTGAGCACCTGCTGGCCGCCCATCATGCTCATGTTGATGCCCTGCCGCACGAAGAACTGCAGCATCACGGAGTAGAACCATCCGTAGAGCAACGCGAACATGCCGATGACGATGTAGGCGATCGGCGAGACGAAGTAGGAACGGATTTCCTTCTGCGCGATGGCCAGGATGTTACGCATGGACCGCCTCCTCGGCCGTGGCGGCCTGTTCTGCTTCTTCCGTCGTGAGCGAGAGGAAGATCTCCTCGAGGCTCATGCGCATCGGCCGCAGTTCGAGTAAGCCCCAACCGCTCGACACGATCGTGTTGGCGAGGTCGCGGCGGATGTCGCGTCCCTGCTCGCTCTCGACCTCGAAGCCGATGGTGGAGTTGCGGCGATCGGATTCCACGACGCGCGTCACGCCAGGAATCCGCGTGAGCGCGGTGTGCGCGTCCGCGCCCGTCGCGTCGATCTGGACGTACATGGTTTCAGAGCCGCGCAGCCGCGCCGTCAGATTATCCGGCGTGTCCTCGGCCACCACGCGTCCCTTGTTGATGATGACGACGCGCTGGCAGGTTTGCGAGACCTCGGGGAGGATGTGCGTGCTCAGGACGATCGTGTGATCGCCGGCCAGCTCGCGAATCAACTGCCGCGTCTCGATGATCTGCTTCGGATCGAGACCGGCCGTCGGCTCGTCGAGAATGAGCACTTCGGGGTTGTGGATGAGCGCCTGCGCCAGACCGACGCGCTGCTTGTAGCCCTTCGAGAGCCGCGAGCAGAGACGGTTCGCCATGTCGGCGATGCGCGTCCGTTCCATGACGGTGTTGATGCGGCTCGTGCGCTCGGACGACGGCACCCCCTTAATCTTCGACACGAACGTCAGGTAGTCCTTGACCGACATGTCGGGATAAAGCGGTGGCGTTTCAGGCAGATAGCCGGTGCGCTGCTTGGCTTCGATCGGTTGCTCGAAGACGTCATACCCGGCCACGATCGCCTTGCCTTCGGTGGCAGGCATGTAGCCGGTGATGATGCGCATCGTGGTGGTTTTGCCGGCGCCGTTCGGGCCGAGGAAACCGAGGATCTCGCCCCGCTCGACGCGGAAGCTGAGATCGGTGACCGCGGTAAACGGTCCGTAACGTTTCGTGAGGTGTTGGACCTCGATCACGAAGAACTCCTAAGTATTTGATAGGGAAGGGCCAATGGCCACTAGCCAACCAGAAATGCTAACCGAACCATGTGAAAATGTGTAGGTCTAACGAAGGAGCATACATGTCTGTAGACGTTGGCGCGGTCGCGCCGGACTTTACCTTGATGAATCAGGACCGCCAGCCGGTCACGTTGAGCGCGCTGCGCGGCCAGCCGGTCGTCCTTGCGTTCTTCCCGGCGGCGTTCAGCTCGGTCTGCACCGTTGAACTGTGTACGTTTCGCGACCAGCTCGCGCAACTGAAACGGGCAAACGCCCAAGTGTTCGGCATCAGTGTGGATACGTTCTTCACGCTGAAAGCGTTTCAAACGCACGAAGGCTTGACGTTTTCGTTACTCTCCGACTTCAACAAGGACGTCATCCGCCAGTACGGCGTCGTCAACCCCGACATGATCGGCCTCAAGGACATCTCCAAGCGCGCCGTGTTCGTCGTGGACGCGCAGGGCAAGGTCCGTCACCGCGAGGTGCTGGAAGACGCCAGAAACGAGCCGGACTACGCGAAGGTCTACGCCGTGCTCGACGCGCTCGGCCGCTAGCGCCGGCGCATCCTGAGGCGAGCCGGTCATGCCGCGTCACCCCTTGCTGAACACGACGGTCTGCACCGTGTGCGAACTGCACGCGGAGTCGACGTTCAGGATCGAGGGGATGGACTGCCGTGAGGAAGTGGCGCTCATCGAGCGCCGCTTCACACACCTGACCGGCGTCGAACATTTTTCAGCCGATCTCATCGGACAACGGCTGCACGTGCAATATGACGCCGCGAAGATTTCAGCGGCGCAGATTGCGTCGGCGGTCGCGGATGCCGGCATGCGCGCGTGGCTCGAACACGAAGCGCCCACCGCATCGACGGCGGAGGCTCGCGTCTGGCAGACACGTCTGCTCGTCGCGTCTGGCGTGATGCTCGCGTGCGGCCTCGCGGCCGCGGCGTTTGCGGCGCCGTCTCTCGTCTCGACATCGATGTTTGCCGTGTCCGTGGCGGCAGGCGTGCCGCTGACGGCTCGGAAAGCGTGGCAGGCGCTTCGCCTGCGCGTGCTCGACATCAACGTGCTGATGATCGTCGCCGCGTCCGGGGCGATTGCCATCGGTCAATGGTCCGAAGCGGCGGCGGTGGTGTTTTTATTTGCCATCGCGCAAACGCTTGAATCGCGCACGCTCGAACGGGCGCGGCTCGCCGTGCAGTCGTTGATGGAGGTGACGCCGCTCGACGCGCTGGTTCGTGACCGCGACGGCGATCGCAAGGTGCCGGTCGACCGCGTGACGCCGGGGACGATTGTGGTCGTGCGTCCGGGCGAGAAGATTCCGCTCGACGGCCGTGTCGTTGCTGGCGCAAGCGAGGTGAACCAGGCGCCGGTGACGGGGGAGTCGCTGCCTGTCGAGAAGGGGCACGGCGACGACGTGTTTGCCGGCAGCATCAACGGTCACGGTGCGCTCGACGTGTCGGTCACGCGCGTGTGGCGCGACACGACGCTCGCGCGGATTATTCATCTCGTCGAGCAGGCGCAATCGACACGGGCGCCGCTCCAGACCGTGGTCGAGCGCTTCGCGCGCGTCTACACGCCGTCCGTCCTCGCGCTCGCGGCGCTGGTGGCGGTCTTGCCGCCGCTTCTGTTCG
>JAISPN010000014.1 GCA_031274845.1 Acidobacteriaceae bacterium | reverse complement strand
GTGCCGAATCCCCCGCTCCCGAGCGTCGACAGGATCTTGTACTTGCCGACGATCTGTCCGCGGAAGAACATTCGGCCTGAGTATAGCCGGTTCTTCGTTCCATATAATCGTCCCTCGTGCACCGTTTCTTTGCGCCGTCGCTTGATTCCGGAGATGCGTTCGTCACGTTGCCGCGAGACGAAGCCGAACATCTGACGCGGGTGTTGCGTCTTGGCGTCGGCGAGACGGTCGCGGTGTTTGATGGGCGCGGCCGGGAATTTCTGGGGAAGGTGCAGGCGGCCTCGCGGCGCGATGTGCAGGTGCAAATTCTGTCGCCGATCGCGCCGGCGCGCGAGTGGGGCGTCCACGTCACGCTCGTGCAGGCGGTGCTCAAGGGCGATCGCATGGATGATGTCGTCCGCGACGGGGTCATGCTCGGCGTGGCGGCCATTCAACCCATCGTCACCAAACGCACCGAGACAACCATCGCGCAGATATTGCGCGGCGCGCGTGACGATCGCTGGCGGCGCATCGCGCTGGCGTCGGCAAAACAGTGCCGTCGCGCGGTGGTGCCGGAGATCCAGATCCCGCTGCCGTTTGCGAGCTACCTGGTAGAGCCCGCGCCCGAACTGCGCCTGATGCTCGTCGAGCCATCGGCGGAGAGCGCGGCCCCGGTCGCGCGTCTGTCTGTCCTGCGCGGACAACGCGTGCCGATGTCGGTCGCGTTGCTCGTGGGACCGGAAGGCGGGTGGGATCGCGAGGAAGTGGCGGCCGCCGCGTCCTCTGGCATAACGCTCGTGTCGCTCGGCGATCGCACCTTGCGCGCCGACGCGACGCCGATCGCGGCGCTCAGCATCCTCGATTTTCTGTGGGAGATCTGACCGGACAGAAGCGCGAACACGGTGACGAATTCGGCTGTCGCCTCAGGAAAGCGGCAACGAGATCGTCCGCTACCAGCGCACTTGCATGTAGCCGCCGAACAGGACGCCGGGATTATTCGTCAGCTCACGAAACCTCGGCGATGTCACGACGTTGATCACGTCGCGCGGATTGAAATGATTCGTCAAGTTGAAGGCTTGTAACCCGAGGTCGATGCTCTGGCTGAACAGCTCGAATGTCTTGAACGTGGTGAGATCGAACGAGAGATACGTGGGAAACCGCTCGCTGTTTGGCAAACCGACATAGTGACGATACTGATCCTGGAGCGAATACGGGAAGCCGGTACGCCAGTCAATGGCCGGCGACACGACGACGTGATGCGGTAACCCCATCGTTGCCCATGCCCGGAGACGATCGGGAACGCTCGCCTGCGCCGGCACATTCGACGAGCCGGGCTCGATAATTGGCGCATCGAGATTGGTGAACATCGACCCGAAATCGTTCGACTCGCCGCGCATGAACGAATGCACGTAGCTGACAAAGAGTTGACGATCCGGCGCCCACTCCCGACGGATTGATGCCTGAAATTCTCGATACGTACTCTTGCCCACGCTCTCCAGCCACACCGGCCCGTCGGCCGCAGTGGTCACGGTCGGCAGACGCGAGCTTGTTCGGAACCGAATGCCTGCCTGCGCGTCAATGCCAGGCCGGATTGTTCGCTCTAGCTCCAGTGTCACCCCATCTGCATAGGGCAACTCGAGCGCGCGCGTTTGAAACACCTGTGACGTCACCGCCGTTTGTGCGCCAGTCGTTGGATCGAACGTGCGATCGATTCGTGTCGGGAACTCCGAAAAAGCTAATGCCCCGAGCGGAATCGCACCGACGAAACGGCCAGCGCTCACCTTCACTGTTGTCTGCGCCGAGGCGTCGAGCACATAGCGCAGCCCCACACGCGGCGACAGTGTGAACGCATCAATACCGCGATACGAATCGAGGCGTACATCGAGGTCGGCCTGCAGACGCGGGGTCACATCCCAGAGGTCGCGCAAGCCCACGCCGCTGCGCGTGTCGTTCGCGGCGAGTGACTGGTTGAGCGGCACGAACTCGATCGATCGCGTCAGGCGTCCGGCATCGTCTTCAATGTTGATTGTTTGATGCTCTAACGTGCTTGACATCGACCGTAACTGCGTATCGACGATCACGGAGAAGGTATGCGTGCCCTTCGCCGTCACGCCACCCCGATCCCAGGTCATGGACGCAAACTGCCGATAGCCGGTTGAATTGACCGCTGAAAACCAATTGTCGTTCCACCCGTCTGGACGGAGTACGGACGCGCCATTGCCAGCGAACGCAATATTTGTGTCGTGCCGCATGACGCCAACGCGCAACGTCAGCACATCCGACTGGCTCAGAAATATCCGATCGATAAGCCCACCGAACAGGTCCTTCGAGTTGACATCCGGCGCGGCCGCTGGCTGCTGCAACGGGCTCAGGCCGGAATGCGACGTGGTCGCCGGCAAGAACAAACTTTCAACCGTCAGGACATTGCGAGGTGAAAGATCGGTATCCACGCGTGCAAACGTGGTCACGCCGTTGGTGCCAGCCGCTGGTGTTCCGGACGAATTCGTCACGCCTGGAACGGGGACACGCTCGAAATTTAATTCCGCGGAGGCAAAGAACCGTGATTTCCCGAGGTGACCACTGCCGTACGCACGCGGGTAGAACGCTTCGATCCGGCCGAGGCCGTAGCGCTGATTCAGGCGAGGTCGTGGGATGAATCCCTGCACGCCCGCGCGATAGTCCCCGGTGCCCGCCGTCGTTTCGATGGACGCCATCGAACCGAGCACGCCATCAAACGTCGCGGAAATCGGTTCGCGGACCACCGCCATGCCTTTCACGCTCTCGTTTGGCAGATCGATGGTGGTGGTGAGCGTCACAGGATCGGTGACGTCGAAACCGTCAATCCACAGCGACGACTCGTGCGGAAGTGTGCCGCCGATGCGGAGCAATCCGTCACGGCCGCGCACCACCGCTGGCAGCAACGGCAACGACTGCAGGATGCGTGGCCGCGGGGCAGGCAGGCGTTGCGCGAGCGGTGTGGACATCGTGCTTCCCAGACGCTCCATGGTCGAACCAGACGAGGTGAGCGCGGACCCTACGACTTCCGCGACTTCCGTCGCGCGCGCAAGCGGCATGACGATGCGTGTGGCGGTGCTGCGTGGCACGCGCACGGTCTCGAAACCATCAAGCGAGACTTCAACCGTATCGTCGGCGTCGCCAGGCACGATCGAGAATGTCCCGTCGCTTTCCGTGGTCGTGCTCTCGGCAATCGCTTCGCCGCGGCGAACGTCAACACGAGCGCCGGGCAATGGCAGACCTGTTTGATCAACCACGACGCCTTTGGCGCCCTGCGCCAACGACACGCCTGGAATCGCGGTGAGCGTAATTGCCAGCCAGACGCCGACTGCGTACACGAAACGCGTCATCTCTGCTCCGATGAGGATGCCTTACGCCGATGGGCGCGGGAATTATATACGGGCCTTACGTCCTGATGAGTTTCGACTGGCGCAGTCGTGTCGCTTGGTGATCGCACCTTGCGCGCCGATGCGCCGCCGATCGCGGCGCTCAGCATCCTCGATTTTCTGTGGGAGATCTGACCGGACCCTTGTTCGGCGGGTGGTCATGACGCCGATCGTGCGATCGCTTCAGTCAGGCGGTGTATGCGACAAACTGCAAGACGGTTGCAGAGGTGCCAGAGAGCGAGGCAACGTTCTTCGGCCACGACGTCCAGCCGGTGAAGCGCTCGAACAGCTCCCGCAGCTCCTCTGGCTGGAAATGCCACATGGCGATGCCTGCGCTCGAGGTGTATGCGCCACTCGCGGCGTCAGGCGCGCGCAAGAACTCGACGCCATGCACCGAGCCGCCGGGTTTCAATACCCGTTGAACTTCCGCGACGATCTCGCGCCGCCGTTGCGCCTGCGGAATACACGTGAAGAGCGCCGCTGTCACCACAGCGTCAATGGCGTGATCTGCCTCGGGAAGTGTCGCCGCGTCAGCCACGCGAAAGAGGATCTGGGGCTGCTCCGCCGTTGCGCGTGCGATCATGCGCGCGGACGAGTCATACCCACGCACATGAGCGAAGCCAGCGGAGACGATCTGGGCCGCGATCCGTCCGTAACCGCAGCCCAGGTCCAGAATCTCAGCCTCAGGCGCGACATGCTTTCGCAGTGCGGCAAGATTGAGGGGCGCGCTGAACTGCACGTGTTCCGCGACGGCATCCCACGGCTGTTGCATCGCGCCTTGAGCCACCAACGTGTGGTGTCGACTGGTGGGCGTTACGGCTTGCCGCCCGCCGTGGCGTTGGCGGCGGCGGTGAGCAGATTCATCCTGCGGCCACCTGGCAGCTCGGTATCGCCAGGTTTCCAGCCAGACGGACAGGCGCCCTGCCACTTGGCCTGGATCGTCGTGTTCGTATTCTGCGGCGGCATCTTGTCCATCTCGACGCGCCCGGTTTGCTTCATGGTGTAGGCCGAGCTGAAGTCACCCGTGTACTCCGTATGCGACGTGGTGGTCATCGCCATCGGGCTGGACATGCTGCACACCGCATCGACGGTATAGCCGCCCGCGGTCTTGCGAATATCGAGCTTCGAGCAGGTCATGATGCCGCCTGCCAGCGCCATGTTTTGCATCGCTTTTTCAGTTGAAGGGTCGGTGCATTGCCGTGTGGTTTGTTCTTGTCCGGTGGGGAGCGTCATTTTCATCTCCCACAGCCCGGCCTTGCGCGCGGGCAATTCGTCCGCGTGCGCGGGCGTGACCGTGGAAAACAACAGACAGCTTGAGCAACAAAGAACTGCGACCTGCAATCTCATGACGACCTCCTGATGTGCCGCCGGTGTTGGTGAGGGTGAGACGAAAGGGTGTTCCAGCCCCCTCACACGTTAACGGACAAATGCCAGACCGACCCAGCCTGCTTCTTCACCTTCCCAGACAAGGCGCGCGTCATCCATGGATGCCACGATCTCGTCGCGTTCGTGTTGTTGCAGGCCGCTGACGATTAACGTGCCGCCTGAAGAGAGCGCGCCGAGCAGGAGCGCGGCGCTGTGGACGAGCAACGCGCCGGTCAGGTTCGCGGTGACGACGTCAGAGGCGCGAAGCTGCGCGTGCCGCAGGTCGAGCGTGTCGAACCGGACGTCGCTGGCGGAAGGGTTCAGATCGCGGTTGTCCACGGCCGACTGAATCGCATCCTCGTCGTAGTCGACGCCAACGACATCGCAGGCGCCAAGGAACCGCGCGGCAATCGCCAGCACGCCCGAACCGGTGCCGACATCGAGCATCGTCTTGCCTCTGAGATCGATCTGTTGCAACGCCTCCAGGCAAAGCCGCGTCGTCGCATGATGTCCGGTGCCGAAGCCCATGGAGGGGAGAATGACGACGGTGATGCGATCGGACGTGGGCGTTGCGGCGGAGGCGTGCGCCGCCCATGGCGGCGCGACGGTGATGCGTCCGACGGTCACCGGTTGCAAGTTTTCCTGCGACCGGCGTGCCCAATCTTCGTCGTCGACCTCACGCGTGGTGACGGTGGCCGCTGGATACGCGCGAAGGACAGCCT
>JAISPN010000186.1 GCA_031274845.1 Acidobacteriaceae bacterium | reverse complement strand
CAGACGCGCCGCCGCGCCAATCCGCGCCACTTCGGTTGACGCGCGATCGCGAACGGCGTCGGCAATCATCCCCGCGCCTGACGTGAAATTCGTCGCCGGGTCGATGAGGATGAACGATCCGGTGCCGCGATTCTCCGCATACCGATCGAACATCATCGGCCGCGTCGTCGACACCGTCACCGAACCGATCTGATTCAGGACGAGCGCGTGATCGACTTCCGCCGTCACCGTGCGCGTCGTGTGTTTGAGCAGGTAGACACGTCCGGGATTGAGCGGCCGTTCGTCCATCCAGACGAGATCCGCGCGGAAGCGTTGACCGACTTCGATCTCTCCCACCGTCAGCATGTCACCACGGCTGATGTCGATTTCGTCCGCCAGCGTCAGCGTCACCGCTTGCCCCGCCTCTGCCGATGGCAAGTCGCCATCCCAAGTGACAATCCGCGTCACCTTCGTCGTCCGCCCTGTCGGCCAAACGGTGATCGTCTCGCCAGTCCTGATGGTGCCCGAGAGAATCTGCCCGGCGTAACCGCGAAACGCGTGCGTTGGCCGCACGACGAGTTGCACCGGCATCCGGAACGGCTTCGACGCATCGTCTTTGTGGACGTCCACCGTTTCGAGAAATTCAAGCAGCGGCTGACCATCGAACCACGGCGTCCGGTCGCTCCCGGCAATCACGTTGTCGCCGTGTAGCGCGCTCATCGGAATCGGGTGCAGGTTGAGCCCCGGCAGAATCGTTTCAAACTCGTCAACGATATCGTCGAAGACCTTGCGATCGAAATCGACAAGATCCATCTTGTTGACGGCAAGCACATAGTCCTTGATGCCGAGCAGTTTCGCGATGTGCGCATGTCGCCGCGATTGCGCGCGGACGCCGTGACGGGCATCGACGAGAAGAATCGCGACATCCGCAGTGGAGGCGCCGGTCGCCATGTTGCGGGTGTACTGCTCGTGCCCCGGCGTGTCGGCGAGGATGAACTTGCGCCGCGCCGTCGCGAAGTAGCGATAGGCGACGTCAATCGTGATCCCCTGCTCGCGCTCGGCGCGCAGGCCGTCGGTGAACAGCGAGAAATCGATCGGACCGGCGGTCCGGTTCTTCGACGCCTTCTGCACCGAGTGCAGTTGATCTTCGTACACCGCGCGCGAATCGTAGAGCAGCCGTCCGATCAGCGTGCTCTTCCCATCGTCCACGCTGCCCGCGGTGCAAATGCGAAGGAGGCCCGACATCAGAAGTATCCCTCGCGCTTCTTGAGCTCCATCGAGCCGTCCTGATCGTGATCGATCACGCGCAACTGACGCTCGGAGTTTTTCGCCGCGACGAGTTCTTCAATGATCTGCGGAATCGTATCGGCGTCGGACCGGACCGCGCCCGTGCACGGCGAGCAGCCGAGCGACCGCATCCGGCACTTGACCATCTGCGGCGTCTCACCCGGCATCAGCGGCACGAACGGCTGCTCGGTCGAGATCAACATGTCGCCCCGCACGATCATCTCGCGCTCCTTGGCGAAGTAGAGCGGCACGACCGGAATCTCCTCGAGGTGGATGTAGCGCCACACATCGATTTCCGTCCAGTTCGACAGCGGAAAGACGCGGATGCTCTCGCCCGGCTTGATGCGGCTGTTCAGCAATTGCCACAGCTCGGGACGCTGATTCTTCGGGTCCCACTGCCCGTTTTCGTCGCGCAGCGAGAAGATCCGCTCTTTCGCGCGCGAGCGTTCCTCGTCGCGGCGCGCGCCGCCAAACGCGGCGTCGTACTTCCCCGCCTCGAGCGCCTCGAGCAGCGCCTTCGTCTTGAGCGCGCCGCAGCATGCCTTGGTGCCGGCAAGAAACGGCTGCACCCCGTCGGCAATCGCTTCGGTGTTCGTGTGGACGACGAGCCGCGCGCCGATTTCAGCGGCGTACCGATCGCGGAACTCGATCATCTCGCGGAACTTGTAGGTCGTGTCGACGTGCAGGAGCGGAAACGGCATCGCCGCCGGATAGAACGCCTTCTGCGCCAGCCGCAGCAGGACCGACGAGTCTTTGCCGATCGAATACAGCATGACCGGCCGCTCGAACTCGGCCACCACCTCGCGCATGATGTGAATGCTTTCCGCCTCCAGCGCGCGCAGGTGATCGGTCGCCGAACGGGTCTCGGTCAATTCAGTCGTCTGTGACATCGGATTCAAATCGTAGGAATAGTTCATTCTAATCGTTAATCGGAGCGCCTCACCTCAATCGAGGCAGACGCGGAGGCGGCCTGCGCCTTCTCTGCCTCCGCCTGAGCCGCGAAGAAGCGGTACAGCATCCACGCATCGAGCACGACGACGCCGGCGAGCAACAAGAATGCCGCATTGCTCTCGACAATCCGCAGCGGACGCAGCAGCTTCGAGAGTCCGAACGCCACGATCCACGCATCGAAGCTCATACAGAGCCGGCGGAACGTCTCGGCCTTGAGCCGCTGAATCAGGAACGCGCCGAGCGGCACACCGAGCGCGACGCTCGGCACAATCCACGGCACCAGCCCCGCGCTTTCGCGCGCGAACAAGCCGTACATCAGGTACGACAGCCCGGTCATCGACGACTCGGCGAGCCGCACGAGTCCAAGCGCCGCGCGAAATTCCTTTTTCTCGAATCCTTGATTGTTCAGCGCAATCGCCAACGGCGGCCCTGAGATCGTCGTCACGGAATAGAGGATGCCAACGCCCGCTCCGAATGCCAATCCGGCCGAACGCTCCGACCGGACCTGACGCCGGATGCCCGCCGCCTGCAACAGAATCAGCGGCAGCAGGATCGTGAACGTGCAGAGCTTCAGCCAGTCGGGATTGACCTGCGACACCATCAACGTGCCGATGAGCACGCCCGGCACGAGCCCCGCAATCATCGGCGTGCAGCGGCGCCAGACGCTGCCCACCTCCCGGCGATTCACCCACAAGACGTACGCGTTGAGCGGCACCTCGATGATGATGAGCGCCGGGTTGAGCACGCGGTTCGACAGGAACAGCAGCGCGAGCGGCACGGTGATGGACGAAAACCCGTAGCCAAGCGCGCCGTTAATCGTCGCGGCGAACAGCGTGATCGCGCCAAGCGCGAGCATCTGCGCATCCATCACGGCAATCCGGTCGTTTGTGTGATCGTCATCATCGCTTCTCCACGGAAACCTGCTCGTCCAATCGGGGGCGCCGATCGACTGACTCGGAGAGAAGCGGAACGCAGGAAACGTGCTTTATCGGGGGGAGCTTCTCACCAGCCTGTCGCCGGCCTCATACACGCGCAGCAACAGGCGGCGCGCGCGAGACAGGAACAACAACAGGAACAGGCGGAAGACATCAAGACCAAACCATCTTCCTCAAGGGCCGTGCGCAAAGTCAAGCAATCGGCGCGTCACCAACGCCCAGGGATGGGTTTCCCACCAGCCACTTACGAGAACCTTAGTTCATGCTCGCCACCTGTCTTCCGGTTATTCGGTCACTCAATCACAATCCCGCAATGACCAGACGACCCGATGAACATGAGGGGGCACCGTATAATCCCCGCATGATGGCTTCTCTCAAGCGATTCGGTCTTGCGGTCGTCGGCATTGTTTCTCTCGTGGCTGTTGGCGGCGCGCAGGCACCGGCGCCTGCGCCTGCGGCGCTGCCGCTCACCCAGGTCATTCCGCTCGACGCGGCGGTCAAGACCGGCACGTTGCCAAACGGCCTGCGCTACTTCGTCCGCCAGAATGCGCGGCCCGAGAAGCGCCTGTCGTTGCGGCTCGCCGTCAAGGCAGGGTCGCTCTTCGAAGCCGACGACCAGCAAGGGCTCGCGCACCTCATCGAACACATGGCGTTCAACGGCAGCGCGCACTTCAAACCGGGCGAACTGGTGTCGTATTTCGAATCGACCGGCGCTCGGCTCGGTCCGCACGTCAACGCCTACACGAGCTTCGATGAAACGGTCTACATGCTCGATCTGCCGAGCGATTCCGCGGAGATCGTCGCGAAGGGGCTCCTGGCGATGTCCGACTTCGCCGGCGGGCTGACGCTCTCCCAGGAAGAGGTCGACAAGGAACGGGGCGTCGTCATCGAGGAATGGCGCGGACGGCTGGGCGCCGGCTCGCGTATTTCCGATCAGCAGATGCCGATCCTCTACTACCAGTCGCGCTACGCCGAGCGGCTGCCGATCGGGAAACCCGACATCATCCGCACCGCGCCCGTCGCCCGTCTGCGCGATTTCTACGACACCTGGTACCGGCCCGAACGCATGGCGCTCATCGTGGTCGGCGACATCAAGCCGGACGAGATCGAGGCGAGCATCCGTACGACCTTTGGTCCGCTCGCGGCGCGGCGGCCGGCAGAGACGCCACCCGACACGACCGTGCCGCTCCACGCCGAGACGCTGTTCAAGGTCACGACCGATCCGGAAGTGACGCAGTCGTCCGTGCAACTCGTGCGCAAGCGCAAGGCGGAGACGAGCAACACCGTCGGCGACTACCGCCGGAGCATCGTCGAGAGCCTCTTTGCACAGATGCTCAACGCGCGCTTCGGCGAGCTGACGCGCTCAAAAGACGCGAAGTTCCTCGCCGCTGGTGGCGGCGGCGGTTCGCTCGGCCCATCCGTCGACACGTTTCAACTGAGCGCGCGCGCCAAGGAGGGCGAAATCCCGGCGGCGCTCACCGCGCTCGACGTCGAAGCGCGTCGCGTCCTGCAGTTTGGCTTCACCGCAACTGAGTTCGATCGCACCAAGCGCGAGCTGATGGCGTTCTACGATCGCGCCTACAACGAACGCGACAAAACCGAGAGCGCCTCGTTCGCGCAGGAATATCTGAACTACGTCCTCAACGACGAGCCAAGCCCGGGCATCGACTACGAGCGGCGTCTGGTGCAGCAACTGCTCCCCGCCATCACACTGGACGATGTCACGACGCTCGCCAAGGCGAGAGTCAGCGGCAACGGCGAGGTGATTCTGGCCGTCACGCCGCAGAAAGAGGGCGTCCCCGTACCGACCGAGGCCGACCTGCGCGCGGCGCTCACCGCTGGCGAACGCGCATCGGTTACGCCGTGGAACGACCAGACCACGACGAAGCCGCTCATCGAGAAATTGCCGACACCGGCGCGTATCGAAACACGGCGTGAGCTGCCGGACATCGGCGTCACGATCGTGAAATTCTCGAATGGCGTCGAAGCGTGGCTCAAGCCGACCGATTTCAAAAACGATCAGGTGCTCTTCAGCATGTACTCGCTTGGCGGCGCGTCGCTCGCCTCGCCCGACGACTACCTGCAGGCGCGCTTCGCCACGCAGTACATCGGCCTGTCTGGTCTGAACGGCATCCGCGCCGTCGATCTGACGAAGCTGCTGGCCGGCAAGCTCGCGTCCGCGTCACCCTACATCCGCAGCGCCACGCACGGCATCAGCGGCAGCGCCTCACCAGCGGATCTCGAAACGGGGCTTCAACTCCTCTATCAGGAATTCGTGGCGCCGGGTGACGATCCGGATTCGCTGGTCCTGATGAAGCGTCAACTCGAAGCCTCGCTCGCTAACCGCGGCCGCAACCCCGGTCAGGTCTTCGGCGAAAAAGTCAGCGAGGTGAACACGTCGAATCACTACACGGCGAAACCGCTCACGCTCGAAGACCTTCCAAAACTCGATCGGCAGAAGATGGTCGCCTTCTACAAGGATCGCTTCTCGAACGCGGCCGACTTCACGTTCTTCATGGTCGGCGCGTTCCAGATCGACAGCGCGCTTCCCCTGCTCCAGCGCTACGTCGGCGGACTCCCGTCAACGGGCGTAAAGAGCGCCAGCTACAAGGATACCGGCCTGCGTTTCCCCACCGGCGTCATCAAGGCGCGCGTGCAAAAAGGTCAGGAGCCGCGCAGCCAGACGCTTCTCAGCTTCTACGCCGACCCCTCGTTCGATCCAAACGAGCAGGAGCGGGTCATCGCCGCGACGACGATCCTGCAAACGATCCTGCGCGATTCGCTCCGCGAAGATCTCGGCCAGACCTATACGGTGTCAGTGGGACTGCAACAGTCCGCGCCAGAGCGCGGCGCCGGCTCCATCGCCGTCAGCTTCGCCGCGGCGCCAGAGAACATCGACGCGATGGCCGACCGCGTGCTCACCGAGGTGAAGAAACTCCAGGCCGACGGCCCCTCGCAGGATCTCGTGTCGAAGGCCAAGGAAGGCGCGCGGCGTGACTACGAAACGGCGCTCAAACAGAACAACGACTGGATGGGACGCCTGACGACGGTGCATTTGATCGGCGGCAACCCGAGCGACATCCCCACGCGCGCGACGCGCATCGACGCGCTCACCGCCGCCGCGATCCAGAACGCATTCAAGCAATACTTCCCCATGGACCGCTACACCATCGTCACGCTGATGCCAGAGAAATAACAAAGCGCTGTGATAGGTGAGCTTGCATCACTGCAGGCTCACCGATTACAGCTTGACGATCGTTCCTGTCACCGGCATTCCGGTGGCTCGGGCAATGGCGGAGGCGTACAGCGCGACCTGACGCCGGTAGCGTTCCTCGCTTGCCTCGTCGATCTCCCGATCGGTTTTGAAGTCGACGACGTGCCAGACACCCTGTTCCTCGAACGCCAGATCGACGATCCCCTCGACAAGGTGGCCGTCGCGCATCGTGCAGGTAACCGCTGTCTCGCGCCGGCAGCGGCGGCGCGCCTGTGCCGCGCCCGCGCGGCGTCCGAGGTCGTGACCGAGCAGCCGCTTCGCCGCCTCCACCGACATTCGAACAGCGTCATCGGTCAGCCCGAGCATCCGCGCCTCGGCGTCCGCCGCAGCCGTGAGCACACAATCGTCCGCGTCGAACGGCACTTTCGCGAGGACGGCGTGTACGAGCAGACCGTAGGCCGCGCCGCCCACGTGCATCACCGCATCTCCACTCGACAGATCGACGATCGCGAGCGGCACCGACGGAAGTTCCGCAACCGCGTCCTGCTCCTCGTCGGCGGCGCTCTCTGCGGCCCACTCGCGCGCGGTGCTGACGCCTAGCGACGGCACGCTCCCGCTCGCCACCGCCTCGTGACGCGACAGCTTCCACCGGTCGTAGTTCGCGCGTCCGTCAGCGACGACATCGCGCGGCACATCCTTGACGATGAGATCGTGGCGACGGACGCCCAGCGGCGCGGTCGCATCGAGCGTCAAGCCGCCCGCGGATGTCGGGTCCCACCAGACGACAGCGTATCCAGCGGCGAAGAGATGCGCGCCGGGGCACACCGTCCGGATCGAGGCGGGTTCATCGTTGGGACGTTCGAGCACGGAGTCCTTCGACGTGAACGACGGACAGCCTTCGGCGCGGGCGGCGCTGCGACGTGACGCCAGCTCCGGATAGAGCGCGCGACTAAGCGGCGACAACCAGCCACCTTCCCACGGCTCGTCGCCAACGGCTGGCACGACCAGCAGATCCCGCGCCCGCGTCGCCGCCACATACGCAATGCGCACCCCTTCGGCGCGATCGCGCGCCACTTCCTCGGCCTCGTGCAGGTGCAGTTCGTGCGGCGCCCACCCGCTCAGCTTCAACGCGCAGAAACCGCGCGACACATCGGTATACCGGCTCGCATCATCGCGCGAGAGACGGCAGGTGAGATCCGCCAGAATGACGACCGGAAATTCGAGCCCCTTCGCCTTGTGCACCGTCATGAGCCGCACGCCGTCGCTGCTCTCTTCGAGAATCGGCGCCTCGGCGCCTTCGGATTCAGCGGCCATCTTCAACTCGTCGATGAACCCGCGAAACGAGATGCCGCCCGACGCTTCGTACTGCCGCGCCAGCTCCGCGACGTGCAGCACGTTGGCGAGCACCTGTTCGCCGGCGGGACGAAGAATGAAGCCAATGTGCGCGCGCGTCGTTTCGAGCAGTCGCGCAATCGTATCGGCCACGGGGCGATAGTTGCGTTGCCGGTGCAGCTCGCGCAGGATGCGCAGCGCATCGGCGATTGGCGTCAGGTGCGCGATCTCGTCACCCGAGAGTTCAAGCTCCTGTCCGGAATTGCCGCCAAGCACGCGCGGGATGCGAAACG
>JAISPN010000118.1 GCA_031274845.1 Acidobacteriaceae bacterium | reverse complement strand
CGCTGGCCTCGCTGCTGCCGCTAGCGACGCCAACCCTGCGCGGCGGCGAGCACGGCAGCGATGGCGGTGAAGAGGAGTTCGCCGGCTTCCGCCTGCGCCAGCCCGCCGACTCGCCGCGCCACGTCGCCTGGAAGGCGAGCGCCCGCGATCCATCCCGGCCATTGCAGGTCAAGCAATTCGCCGACGGCGCGCACGCGGCGGTTGTAGTAATCGGCGATGAAAATCGTCACCTTCCCGTCATCGTCTCCGACCACCGCGATCCCGGCGGGACCGGCAAGCGTGGCGTCCGTGGCCGGTCCGTTGTCGCCCGAGTTGCCCCAGCGTCCGCTGCCCGCGACGGTCGTGATGATTCGCGTGACCGCATCGACGCGGCGCACGCGCTGATGGTGCATGTCGGCGATGTACAAATCGCCGTTGGGTCCCACCGCCACATCGCTCGGCATGTTGAGTTGCGCGGCAATCGCCGGACCGCCGTCGCCCACCGGACCGTTCTCGTCACCCGCCGTGCCGTCGCCAGCCACGGTGTGGATGAAGCCGGTGACGTGATCCACCATCCGCACGCGGTAATTCAGCGTATCGGCAATGTAGATGTCGCCGTTGGGCGCGACCGCGACGCCCGCGGGGTTATTGAGCGTGGCGAGCAGCGCCGGCTGCTCGTCGCCGTTGAAATCGAAACGGCCGGTGCCGGCGACGGTGACGATCGTGCCGGTCTCGCGATCGATCCGGCGGATGCGGCTGTTGCCGGAATCGGCGATCACGAGATCGCCATCGGGCGCGATGGCCACACCGTCGGGCGTGTTCAGTTGCGCGTGGATGGCGAGGCCCGTGTCACCGGAGAAACCGGCGCCCTTGTCGTAGTTGCCGGCCACCGTGCTGATCTGATTTTGCGGATCGATCCGCCGGAGCACGTGGTTGTTCGAGTCGGCGAAGTAGACATCGCCCTTCGAGGTGACGGCGATGCCGCCCGGGTTGTTGAGCGCGGCCTGAATCGCCGGTCCGTTGTCGCCGCCGTAGCCTGTCCGCGCGCCGATGACTTGTGCCGTTGCCGCTTCGCGCAGCATGAAGGTGCTGGCGCTCAGCGCCAGCAGCATGACGACGAGGATGGCCGCCGTGCGCAGCGCGTAGGCGCGGACGATGGATGGCGCCACCAGCGGCACGCGCGCCGGTCCCGACTTGATGGGGACCATGCGGTGCCTGAGCGCGATCGACTGGACGCCTCGCCGCACGACGGCGGCCGCTTGCGCCGTGCGCCACGCCACCAGCATCGCGGCCGCGACCGTCGACAGCGCCGCGATTACCGCGATCGTCGGCCACTTGAGCGCCACGCCGGCAAAGGCGGCGACGAGCAGCACGGCCGCCAGCGACATCGCGCTCAACGCGCCGAAGCTGGTCGGGCGCAGGTACATGCTCGTGCGCAGCAAGCTCTTGCCGCTGCCATGTTCTTCGACGAGCGCGCGCAGGTCGAGCCAGGCGAGACGGCTGATGAGAATGCTGACGTCGCGATCCGGCGACCACCCTTCGTCCACCGCCAGCGTCCGCACGCCGCGCGCGCTGCGCAACCAGTTGGTGAGATCGGTGAGGACGCGCTCGGTCGTCGTCCACTCTTCACCCCAGTACCGATCTTCGGTGACGCCGCCGCAGACGAAGAGAAGCGCGCGTCCCCAGTCGCGGATGGTCGGCGTGGGCGACGGCTCGCGCGAGATCGCGCGCGGCTCATTGCGAGGTGTTACTTCCGGCGGCGACAGGATGCCGCGAATCTGACCGCGGATGCGGGCAAAGGGCTGAATGAGGTGCAGGTACGCCACCATGCTGCGATACCAGACACGGCTGCCCTGCAGCGTGCTGACGTCCGAGCGCAACGCATACGAGAGGTTCTTCGTCAGCGTCGACGCGACGCCGATGAGCCCGGCGGCGAGAAGAATCGCCGCGGCCCACAGGTGCGGTTCGTGCATCAGCGCGATGGCAATTCCCGCGATCGTGAACACGAACGACAGCACCTGCCAGCGTACCGAGTGCGGCAGGAACGCGAAGGGGTGAACGTCGGTGCGATAGATCGAGGGGAAGGCCGCCGTGCCCCAGACGCCGGCGTTGATTCGTTCGCCCCAGAGCGATCGCACGAAGGGGAGCGGGCTGTAGATGCGTCCGTGCCAGACCATGTGCCCATCCGGAAATTTATCCGGGTGGTGCGCCATCAGCCAGCGCTCGCCTTCGCCGTAGCCGACCTGCTGACGCCAGTAGGCGCGAATCGACGCGCGGTGGTGATGCCAGACAAGCGCGGCCGAGGAAAACCCGATGCGTCCGCCTCGCGCCTGCAGCCGCCAGCAGACATCCACATCGTCTCCGGCGCGCAGGTAGATCGGATTGAAGCCGTCAATGGCCAGCAGCGCGTCGCGTCTGAACGCCATGTTGCAGCCGGGCACATGTTCGGCGATGCGATCGTCGAGCAGCACGTGCGTCGGTCCGCCCGGCGCGCGCGCGATGCACTGCGCGATGGGTGGATCGTCGGCGGGCACGACGTTCGGTCCGCCGGAGGCGACGACGTCGGAGGTGAGAAACGGCTGGATGAGGAACGTCAGCCAGTCGCGATCGGCGCGCGTGTCGGCGTCGGTGTACGCGACGATCTCGCCGCGGGCGTTGGCGAGCCCGACGTTGCGCGCGGCGCTCAGGCCGCCGTTCGGGATGTCGATGACGCGGACATTCGCGTATGAATGTCCAATCTCGCTCGTCTTGTCGCGCGAGCCGTCGTTGACGAGGACGATCTCGTACCGCGGATAGGTCTGTGCGTCGAGCGCGCGCAGACAATCGTCGAGCGTGTCGGCGGCGTTGTACGCGCAAACGACCACCGACACCAGCGGCCAGTGGGCTTTCGCGCTCGCGGGAAACGGCGCGTCGGCAAACGCGCGGGCGACGGCCGCGGCGGCCAGTTTCGGCTGGCGATGACGATCGACCAGACCGAACGCCCAGTCGTTGACATCAAAACCGCCGCGCCACCATTCATCGGTCCAGGCAAAGGCGATGGCGCCCGCCGTGCCTTCCTCGAACGCGATGCGCACGTGCGCCGCCGTGATGTCGGCTTGTCCCTGTTCGCCTTCGCGAATGCTGTCGGCGCCCGCTTCGGCGAGCAGCAACGGTTTCTGACCGGCGATGTGTTGCAGCCGCGCCAGATACGCGCGCAGTTCGTGTTCGCGGTGCAGGTAGACGTTGAACGCGCAGACGTCGAAGAAGGAGAGATCGAGAAATTCCGTCGGGGGGAAGTTGACGTACGTGAAGAGACAGTGCGGCGCGATCGCTTTGGCGGCGGTGTAGAGCCGGCGGAGAAACCGCTCGACGCGCAACTGTCCGTGCCAGCGCACGATGCCGGCGGGAATCTCGTTGCCGAGCGCGAACATCAACACCGCGGGATGATCGGCCAGCTCGCGCACGTGCGAGAGGATCTCGCGCTCGATCGTCCGGGTCATCTCGTGATCGTCGAGGAACGCGATGTGTTGCGCCCACGGCAAGCCGATCATCACGCGCAGGCCGTGACGGTGCGCTTCGTCGAGCAGGTCGCGGCGCGGCGGCGTGTAGACGCGAACCGTGTTGATGCCGAGTTCCGCCATCATGCGGAAGTCGGTGACAACCTGTGCGAGAGAAGGAAACTGATAGCCGTCGGGCTGTGGCGCGAAGGTGCCGTACGTCACACCTTTGACGAGGAAACGCTCCCCGCCCGCTCGCAGGAATTTTCCATCTGCGGCGATGTGTGTGTTCGCAGGAACTTGTCCGGCTGTGGTCACGTGGTGCGGGCTACCTTCGTCGTCGCGACGAAGAACTATCTTACAGCGATACGGAAATGCCCTTGGTGTTGTTCCTTAGTCGATCTTTAGCATTCCTGTATAAACCGCCATGCCCGCGACGGCATCCACGTGGTACGCGTCGAGCGTGTCGATTTCCTGCTGCGTGGTAATGCCCCCGGCGGCGGTGACGCGGCGCGATGTCGCGCGCCTCACGTCGAGAATCGCGTCGATGTCCGTGCCTTGCATCAAGCCTTCGAGATCGACGTGCGTATAAAGAAACTCCGAGCAAAACGGTTCGAGCGCATGCACGGCTTCCACGGCCGTAATCGGGAGCGTCGTTTTCCAGCCGTGGACGACGACCCGGCCGCCTTTGCTGTCGACGGCGGCAATCACGCGATCGGGGGTGACGGCGTCGGCCAGTTGCCGGGCAAACACGAGGTCCGGCTGGCCGTTCTTGAAGAGCGACGACCCGGCAATCACCTGCTCGGCGCCAGCGGCCAGAATGTCGCGCGCCCGTTCGACGGTGCGGATGCCGCCACCGACCCGGCACGAGAGCTGTCCCGCAATCCGGCGGACGATCGCGAGGTTGTCGCCTGTGCCCATGGCGGCGTCGAGATCGATGACCTGCACCTTGGGGAACCGCGCGAACCGCGCGACCCACTTGTCCACGTCCTCATCACGAATCGCGAGCCGCTCGCCTTGCACGAGTTGCACGACCGCGCCATCTTTTAAATCAATTGCCGGGATCAACATGCGGGTGACGTCATGCGCACGGGGATGCCGTGCGTCTTGAGATACGACTTCAGCGAGGAGACGCTGGTTTCCGAGTAGTGGAAGATCGAGGCCGCGAGCGCCGCGTCGGAGGCGCCGCGGGTGAAGACATCGACGAAGTCGTGCAGGCCGCCGGCGCCGCCCGAGGCGATGACCGGAATCGAGACGGCGCGAGAGACGGCGGCGGTGAGCGGACAGTCGAACCCGGCCTTGGTGCCATCGCGATCGATCGACGTGAGGAGAATTTCACCCGCGCCGCGCGATTCCGCTTCGCGCGCCCACTCGACCGCGTCGCGTCCGGTTTCGGTCTGGCCGCTGCGGACGTAGACGGCAAACCGATCGTTCTGCAGCTTGGCGTCGATGGCGACGACCACCGCCTGACTGCCGTAGCGCTGGGCGAGCCTGGTGATGAGTTCCGGTTTTTGGAGCGCGGCGGTGTTCACGCTCACTTTGTCGGCGCCCGCCTCGATGGCCGCTTCGGCGTCCGCTTCGGTGCGGATGCCGCCGCCGACCGCGAGTGGGATGAACAGCTCGCGCGCGACGGCGCGAATGGTGTTTGCCATCGCCTGACGCTTTTCAAGCGTCGCCGTGATGTCGAGGATCACCAGTTCGTCGATCCCCTCTTCGTTGTAGCGCTTGGCGAGCACGGCGGGATCGCCCGCGCTCCGCAGTCCTTCGAAGTTGACGCCTTTCACCACGCGTCCGTCGCGGACGTCGAGGCAGGCGATGATCCGCTTTGAGAGCATGGATGGTTACCGCACCTGCGAGAGGAAATTGCGCAGCACCTGCAATCCGGCCTCGCCGGACTTCTCAGGATGAAACTGCGCGCCCGAGACATGACCACGTTGCACGACGGCGGCAAAGCGTTCCCCGTGCGTGGTGGCGGCCACCGTATCCGGCGTCAACGGCGCGACGTAGCTGTGCGTGAAGTAGACCTGCGTGTCTGTCTCAATACCGTCGACGATCGTGTCGCGCCGGATGATGTCGAGGCTGTTCCAGCCGACGTGCGGCACTTTGAGGCCCGCATCTTCGGGTGGACGCAACCGGACGCAGCGGCCGCTGAGCAACCCAAGGCCGGGCACCTCTGGCGCCTCCTCGCTTCCTTCAAAGAGAAAGTGCAAGCCGAGACAGATGCCGAGCAACGGTTTCGCGCGCGAGACGCCGTCCAGAATCGCGTCGATCCATCGACGGTCGAGCGCGCTCGTCGCGCCGAAGTGGCCGACGCCGGGCATGATGACCGCCGAGGCGCGCGCAAGATCCTCTGGCGTGTCTGGCGTCAGAACGTCCGCGCCGACCGCCGCGAGCGCCTTGCGCACCGACGTCAGGTTGCCCGCCTTGTAGTCGAGGAGCGCGATCACAAGAGTCCCTTGGTGCTTGGCAGGAGCTTCGCCATCCGCGCGTCTTTCGCGCAGGCGACGCGCAGCGCGCGGCCGAACGCCTTGTAGACCGCTTCGATCTTGTGATGGTTCGAGCGTCCGTACATCACCTTCAGGTGGACGTTGGCGCGCGCGCCCATCGCGAAGCCTTCGAAGAAATCGTGAACGAGCTCGGTCTGCAAATCGCCAACGAGCCGGACGCGCACCTTGAGATCGACAACCGTGTGGGGACGTCCGCCAAGATCGATCGCGCAGACGGCAAGCGTTTCGTCCATCGGCATCACGAAGTAGCCGGCGCGGTTGATGCCCTTGCGGTCGCCGAGCGCCCCCGCGACCGCTTCGCCAAGCGCGATGCCGAGATCCTCGACGGTGTGATGTTGATCGACGTCGAGATCGCCAGTGGCGTTCACCGTGAGATCGAAGCCGCCATGCCGCGCGAATAGCTCAAGCATGTGATCGAGAAAACGGATGCCGGTGTGGACCTCGTAGCGGCCGCGCCCGTCGAGCGTGAGCGCGAGCGCGATTTGTGTTTCCGTGGTTTGGCGATCGATTACCGCGCGTCGCACAGAGCCTCCTCAAGAGCGGCGATGAACTGTTGCGTGTGAGCGACCACGCCGGCCGAGACGCGGAACATGCCCGCGCATCCCGGCTCGGTCGATCGGTCGCGCAGATAGATGCCGCGCTTCGAGACGGCGTGCAGCACCTGCGCGAGACGGTCGCCTGCGTGAACCAGCACGAAGTTGGCGGCGCTTGGCGTGTAGCCGAGACCGAGACGATCGCAGGCGGCGTAGAGGAGCGCTTTCGACTGCTCGACCTCGCGCACGTACGACTCGACGTAGGCGAGGTCGGCGAGCGAGGCTTGCACGGCAACCACCGCCGCGATGTTGACGCTGTAGACAGGAATCGCGAGCCGCAGCGGTTCGAGCGTGTCCGGATGCCCGGCAATCGCGCCGATGCGGATGCCGGCAAGACCGAACGCTTTCGAGAACGTGCGTCCGACGATCACGTTTCTGAACGTTGCGAGCTCGGGAAGAAACGTCGTGCCGGAAAACTCCGCGTACGCTTCGTCGACAAAGACAATCGCGCCGTCAGGCACGGCGTGCGACACCGCGCGGATGGCATCAAGCGGCATGGCCGTTCCGGTCGGGTTGTTCGGGTTTGTCAGAAACACGACACGGGTTCGTGGCGTGATGGCCGCCAGCACGCGATCGAGCGGGAACGAGAAATCGCGGTTCGGCGCCACGCGGACCGGCGTGCCGCCAACGACCTCGGTGTCGAACGCGAAGATCTCGAACGCCGGCTCGGGGATGACGGCTTCGGGGATGAATCCGTCCGCCGACGGCCGCAGATAGCCGATCGCCGTCGCCATGATGCCTTCGTCGAGGCCGTTGACGAGCGACAGATGATCCGGATCGACACCGAGGTAGTCGGCGCAGGCGCGCGTGGCCGCGTCGTAGGGCGGATAAAACCCCATCTGCTCGCGCGTGATGGTCGCCAGCGCGTCAAGCACCTTCGGCGAGCAGCCGCTTGAATTTTCGTTCTGGTGCAATCGCAAGCCGGCGTAGAGTTCGCCCGGCTTCTGGTACTTGTTCATTTGAGCCGCGCCTCGATCGACTCGGCGTGACCGGTGAGCCCTTCCGCGCGCGCCAAGGGCAGCGCGGTCGGCGCGAGACGCGCAAGGCCGTCACGCGTGACGCGCTGCACCGACATCACGCGCATGTAGTCCGCCGCGCTCAGGCCGCCACGGAATCGCGCCGCTTGTGACGTCGGCAGCACATGATTCGATCCGGTCGCGTAGTCGCCCAACGCCTGCGCGGTAAATGGACCGACAAACAGCGCGCCCGCCGTAATCGATCCGCGCGCGAGCGATTCCCGATCCACGACGAGATGTTCGGGCGCCAGCCGGTTCGCGAGCGCCATCGCCTCTTCGGGCGAGCGCGTGACGATGGCCACGCCGTGCGCGGCGAGCGAGGTTTTCACGATGTCGCGTCCTACGGCGAGTTTCTTCACTCGCGCGACGACCGATTCAGCGAAGCGCCGCTGCCAGGTGATGAAGATCGACCGCGCGTCCGGATCGTGCTCGGCTTGCGCGATGAGATCCGCGGCGTACCAGTGCGCGTGCGTGTCGGCGGCGACGACGACGATTTCAGTGGGGCCGGCGTAGAAGTCGATCGCGCAGTCGCGCGAGACCAGCGCCTTGGCCGCCGCGACGTAGCGGTTGCCCGGTCCGACGATCTTGTCGACGCGCGGAATCGAGTCGGTGCCGTAGGCGAGCGCGGCGACGGCGTGCGCGCCGCCCATTCTGAAAAGACGCGTGACGCCCGCTTCGAGCGCCGCCGCCATCACCGCCGGCTCTGGACGTGGACAGACGGCGATGACGTCGCGGACGCCGGCGATGCGCGCCGGAATCGCCGTCATCAGCAGCGACGAGGGGAGCGGAAACCGGCCGCCGGGGACGTAGCAGCCGACGCTGGCAATCGGCTCGACGCGCTGTTCCACCGTGACGCCCGGCGTGACCGCGATGTCGAAGCTGCGCGGCACCTGACGCGCGGCGACTTTTGCGATGTGTTTGGCCGCCTGCTCGATTGCTTTTCGAACATCGCGCGGCACCCGCTCGGCGTCCGCCAGCATCTCGGACTTCGACACTTCCAGCGGCGGCCGCGCATCGTCGAACTTTTTGGCGAAGCGGAGGAGCGCCGTGTCCCCCTCGTCGCGGACGCGATCGACGATCCGCCCGACGCGCTGTTCGAAGGCGCGGTCCTCGTTCCGGTTGCGCGCGAAGAGCGTCGCTATCGTCCGCCGGTTGCTGCTGTCGATGATGCGCATGTCAGAGTCCTAGAGCACGATCTTGTTGAGCGGATATTCGACGATCCCGTGCGCGCCCGCGGCCTTCAGCTTCGGGATGAGATCGCGCACCGTGCGCTCTTCGATGATCGTGTTGACGGCCGCCCACTGGTCGTCGCTCAGGTTCGAGATCGTGGGACGCTGGAGCGCGGGCAGCAGACTCAGAATCGCGGAGAGGTTCTTGCGCTCGACGTTGAGCATCAGCCCGACGCGCCCCTGCGCTTCGATGGCCGCCTTCAGCAACAGCGCGATGTTTTCAAGCTTGGTCTTCTTCCACGGATCGGCGAGCGCCGTTTTGTTGGCGATCATCTGCGTGTTCGATTCCATCAACGTATCGAGGATGCGCAGACGATTGGCGCGGAGCGAGGAGCCGGTTTCGGTGACCTCGACGATCGCGTCGGCGAGCATCGGCGGTTTCACTTCGGTCGCGCCCCACGAGAACTCGACGTTCACGTTGACGCCTTGCCGCGCGAAGTAGGCGCGCGTCGCGCGCACGAGTTCGGTCGCGACGGTCTTGCCTTCGAGATCCTTTGCCGACTTGATCGACGAATCTTCCGGCGCGGCGAGCACCCAGCGCACCTTGCCGAAACTCTGCTTCGCGTAGATGAGATCGGCAATGCTTTCGATGACGCCGGTCGTGCCGTCGCCCGCTTCGTGCTCCGCGATCCAGTCGAGGCCGGTCAGCCCCGCGTCGAGCACGCCGTCCGAGACGTAGCGCGCCATCTCCTGCGCGCGGATCAGCATGCACTCGATGTCGGGATCGTCAATCGTCGGAAAGTACGAGCGCGACGAGACGTAGATGTTGAACCCCGCGCGGGCGAAGAGCTGCACCGTCGCGTCTTGCAGAGATCCTTTGGGGATGCCAAGTTTGAGTTTCATAGAGAGCGCTATGCCTTGAATGGACGAGAGAAGCAGGTGCGGTCGCCGGTGTGGCAGACGTTGCCGTCACCCTGACGATTCACTTTGATGAGCAGCGTGTCGTCGTCGCAGTCGGTGAGCATCTCGACCACTTCGAGACGGTTGCCGGAGGTTTCGCCCTTCATCCACAGCTTGTTGCGCGTGCGGCTGAAGAAGGTGGCAAATCCGGTCTTGACCGTGAGCGCGAGCGCTTCGTCGTTCATGAAGCCGACCATCAGCACTTCGTTGGTCGTGGCATCCTGAATGACCGCGGGAATCAATCCGTCGAGTTTCGTGAAATCCATAGTTATCGCCTGAAACAAAAAAACCCCGCCGGAGGGCGGGGTGCATCTGGTCTCAACTCGTTCCTGAATCAACCTAGATCGCGCAAAACTCCGCCGGCCCGACATATTCGGGATGATGGTGCACGGAATGGTGGTGGAGAACGAACATGAGGAGGACAGCGTACTCGGAACCATTTGCGGCTGTCAAACAGACGCGGGTGATCGGGACGTGACAGCAGCCGCGCGGGTTACGACGGCAGCGCCCGTCCTTTGGTCTCTTCGCCGAGCGGCAACAGGAAGAGACCGACGAGAAACGCAAGCGAGGTGAGCGCGATCGGCGTGCCGAGCGATCCGTAACGCGCGACCGCGTTGCCGACGAGAAACGTGATGCCGGCGCCGGCAAAACGGCCGACCGACGTGGTGAAGGCAAACGCGCTCGCGCGGCACGACGTGTCGTACTGCTCGGGCAGCCAGAGCGTGTAGATCGCGAAGTTGGCGCCGCCGAGGCCGAGGAAGAACAGCACGACGAAGAACCACGCGAGCGCGTTCGTGCTCAGGTAGAACACGTAGCCGAATCCGATCGCGATGCTGAAGAACATCAGCAGGAAGAAGATCCCGAGCGTGGCGCGGCGGCCGGCCCGTTCCGCGAGCAACGGCAGCGCGAGGCAGCCGAGAATCGTGCCGACCGACAGCACCATCGTGCCGTACGAGGCGAGCTTGGCCGCCTCCTGCGCCGTGTAGCCCGCGCCCGAGGCCAGTTGCATGACCGAGGTGGGCACGTACACCGAACCGGCCCACAAGCCGACGACCGAAATCAGCAGGAACAGCGAGTTGAGCAGCGTGCGGCGCGCGTAGCGCTTCGAGAAGAGCGCCGCGAACGCGGCGTACATCGTCGGATATTGGTGCGCGGCGGCCCGTTTTTCCCAGCGCTCGGGTTCGCGGACGCCGTAGCGGATGAAGCCGACGAGCAGCGCGGGCAGACCGCCGAGCGCGAACATCCAGCGCCAGCCGTGGTGCGCGCCGATGGAGAAGTTGGCAATCGCCGCGAGGAAGAATCCGAAGTAGTAGCCGCTGTGCATGTAGCCGGCGCCTTCTGCGCGCCGATGTTCCGGCCACGCCTCGGCGACGTAGGTGCCTCCCATCGACCATTCGCCGCCGATGCCGATGCCGGCGAGCAGACGGCACGCGCCGAGTTGCCAGACGTTCGTGACAAACGCGCCGAGGAAGGTGAAGAGCGAGTAGCAGGCGATTGTCAGCATCAGCGTGCGGATGCGGCCGAAGCGATCGGCCAGCGGTCCCCACGCCATCGACAGCCCCCAGCCGATCATGAAGAGCGCCAGCAGCAGGCTGCCGTAGTAGCCGATGTTGGCCGCCGTCGCTTCGATGCCCGAGCGCGGCAGCAGGTCGGTGACGGCCGGCGTGAGCACGAGCGCGTAGATGAACGAGTCCATGCCGTCGAGCGCCCAGCCGCCCCACGCGGCCCAGAAGCCGCGACGCTGGTACGAGGAGAGCGGCGTCCGTTTTGGATGCGATGTCGCCATGCGAGCGAACCTGAGTATAGTGGAGCCAGCGCTCTTGGTACTTTCTTGATGGAGGATGCGACATGCGTATGCAACAGATGGTGAACGGCGTGACCACGGCCACGTTCGTGCTCGCGCTCGCGGCGTCGGCATGGGCGAAGCCCGCGACCGTCACCGGGCAGGTGATGGACGAAGGGTGCTCGATGTCGATGCTGAATCACGGCGCCAGCGCGGATCACGCGGACCACAACGGGAGCGGCGGCGGCGATCACGCGGATCATCAGATGCCGATGCCGATGGGCAACATGGCGCAGATGACCGAGTGCGCCAAGATGTGCGCCAAGAACGGTGAGCCGATGGCGCTCATTACCGACGACGGCAAGGTGTACCGGATCACGGGGGGCCTTGCGGCCAACAAGAACGCAAAGCTGATCCCCCATGTCGGTCACACGGTGAAGATTACCGGCGAGATTACCGAGAAGGACGGCAAGACCGAAATCGCCGCGAACGAACTGGCGATGGTCAAGAAGTAAGAGCTGATTGTTCGCCGCGTGAAACGACAACACCCGCAAGGAGCCTCCTTGCGGGTGTTGTTCTTTGAGCGTCGACCAGATTTAGTACCGGTAGTGATCCGGCTTGTACGGGCCGTTGACCGGCACGCCGATGTAGTCGGCCTGATCCTGCGAGAGGCGCGTAAGCGTCACGCCGAGGTGATCGAGGTGCAGCCGGGCGACCTGCTCGTCGAGGTGCTTCGGCAGCATGTAGACCTTCTTCTCGTACTTGCCGGTGTTCTGGTGCAGTTCGAGCTGCGCGATCACCTGGTTCGTGAACGACGCGGACATGACGAAGCTCGGGTGGCCGGTGGCGCAGCCGAGATTGAGCAGCCGCCCTTCGGCGAGCACCATGACGCTGTGGCCGTCCGGGAAGCGGAACTCGTCGTACTGCGGCTTGATGTTGATCCGCTCGACGCCCGGATATTTCTTCAGGCCGGCCATGTCGATCTCGTTGTCGAAGTGACCGATGTTGCCGACGATCGCCTTGTCCTTCATCCGCGCCATATGGTCGACGGTGATGATGTTGTAGTTGCCGGTCGCGGTGATGAAGATGTCGGCGCGCTCGACGACCTGTTCGATCGTGTTGACCTCGTAGCCTTCCATCGCCGCCTGCAACGCGCAGATCGGATCGATTTCCGTCACGATGACGCGGCAGCCCTGACCGCGCAGCGCCTGCGCGCACCCCTTGCCGACTTCGCCGTAGCCGAACACGACCGCGACTTTGCCGCCGAGCATGACGTCGGTCGCGCGCGCGAGACCATCCGGCAGCGAGTGACGGCAGCCGTAGATGTTGTCGAACTTGCTCTTCGTCACCGAGTCGTTGACGTTGATGGCCGGGAAGAGCAGCGTCCCCGCTTCCATCATCTGGTAGAGACGATGCACGCCCGTGGTCGTCTCTTCGCTCACGCCGCGGATTTCTGACGCAATCCGCGTCCAGCGCTTCTTGTCGCTCGCCATCGACGTGCGGATGCAGTCGAGGATGACGCCCCACTCTTCGGGTTCCTTCTCGGGGTTGAACGCCGGCACGACGCCCGCGGCTTCAAACTCCTTGCCCTTGTGGACGACCAGCGTCGCATCGCCCCCATCGTCGACGATGAGCGTGGGGCCGCTGCCGTCGGGCCATTCAAGCGCTTCGCGCGTACACCACCAGTACTCCTCGAGCGTTTCCCCCTTCCACGCAAACACCGGCGTGCCGCGCGGATGCTCGGGCGTACCGCCCGTGTCGGGACGGCCGACGGCGACCGCGGCGGCCGCGTGATCTTGCGTCGAGAAGATGTTGCACGACACCCAGCGCACGTCGGCGCCGAGCGCGGTCAGCGTTTCGATGAGCACCGCTGTTTGAATCGTCATGTGCAGGCTGCCCATAATCCGCGCGCCCTTCAGCGGCTGCGCGAGCGCGTATTCCGCGCGGAGCGCCATCAGCCCCGGCATCTCCTGCTCCGCGAGGCGGATTTCCTTACGGCCGAATTCGGCCTGCGCGAGATCTTTCACTTTGAACGGTTCGCGTTTGGCCGCGCGGGCGGCATCGAACGGGTGCGCGTGTGCAACAACAGTGGCCATTACCTCAACTCCTTCGTGTGCGAGTGTGACGAGCGTCGGGTGCCGGTCGCGACAAAGAGCGCCGGACCTTTCGCGTGTGAATCGGCTGGAAGCGCGACGCTTTGCGCGCCCGTGAATCCGGCATCGGCAAGTAGTTCCGAGATCTGCGGCTCGCTGAACCCGAGCCAGACGTGCCCCATCGTCGAGCGGTAGTGATCGCGGTCGTGGGGAAGCATGTCGACGAGGACGAGACGGCCGCCGGGGCGCACGGCCCGCGCGACCTCGGCGAGCGCGCGCGCCGGGTCGGCGACATGGTGCAGGACGAGCATCAGAACGGCGGCGTCCAGTTCCGCCGTGTCGAGCGGCAAGGCTTCGAGGTCGCCCCGCCGGAGGTCGACCGTCTCAAGACCCTGAAGCCGCTTGCGCGCCGCGTGCAGCATGGCGGCGGACGCATCGACGGCAATCACCCGGCGCACAAACGGCGCGAGCGCCGCGGCGAGGTGGCCGGTGCCGCAGCCGAGATCGCCAATGGTCCAGTCCGGATCGGCAAAGGCGGCGAGCGCCGCCAGATGAAAGCGGGCGCCAAACAGCTCCTCGCGCAGACGATCCCACTGGCCCGCCGACGACGAGAAGAACTCTTGCGACGTGGTCCGCCGCTCGCTGAGCACGCCCGAGAGACGCCGCTCGTCCTGCG
>JAISPN010000056.1 GCA_031274845.1 Acidobacteriaceae bacterium | reverse complement strand
CGCGATGGCGGGGGCGTCAGCAACGGCGGCGCAAACTACGGCATTGGCCACATGCGCCGCATTGTTCGATTGGATGAATAGGGACGGCGGGCTACGTTCTTATAAAAGGGAATAAGCCGACTAATCTTTAAAGCGCGAGTTTCAGCGTTAGCGTGAATGGCCCGAACCCATCCTCGGCCATTAGGTTCGGGCTAACGGCAAACAGATAATCGCCGCTCACCGGCAGAGGAATCGAGGGCGGCAGTTCGGGTCCGCCGTCGGTCTCGCCGTTCGGCGCGGTAAAGGCCTGACGCGTGGTCGCGCCCTTGATGCTCCAGGTGAGCGTCTGGCCGGCGCGGGCTCTGAAGCGGTACACACAGCAATCCCGCCCCTGACCGAGCACCCCTTTCAGTTGCACTGTGTTGGTTCCCCGTGGCATACGCACGACGATGGGACGTTTGGCCGAGCCTGATGGCGCGTTGGCTGTTTGCGACAAGGCCGGGTTAGCGAACAAGCTCACGACCACCACAGCAAGCGATGCAATCCTGCGCGTCATCCTGTAGCTCCTCGGCAATCAGCATGTCACGAAGTCATGTCCCGGTGCGTCTGCTCTCGCAATCTCTTTGGACTGAATGTGGCGTTCCATCCGTGGGTCTTCGAGGTATTTCAACTGGATGTCACTGGTGGCGCAGATGGGCACATCTGGAACGACATGGACGGCCACGACTTCAGCCTGACGGTTCATTGGATGAGACGGCGCGCACGCCCTGAAACCATCACGCACATCCGGCGTCGTGCGTTCTTACAGTCCTGTGCCGTCGTACACGGGAAGCCGACCTGAGAGCGCGGCCAGCGGCGGATGATGCTCGTCGCGCGCGGAGAGAATCGGCGTGTCGATCGGCCACGCGATGGCGAGCGCCGGATCGTTCCAGGCGATGCCGATTTCACTCGCCGGATCGTATGGCGCCGTGCACTTGTATTCGACTTCGGCGATGTCGCTCAGCACGGCGAATCCGTGCGCGAAGCCGGACGGGATGTAGCACTGGCGAAACGAGTCCGCGCTGAGCGTCATGCCGACCCAGCGCCCGAACGTCGGCGAGCCGCGCCGGACATCCACCGCCACGTCGAAGATCTCGCCCTGAATGACGCACACCAACTTGCCTTGCGCGTACCGGCCAGCCTGCAGATGCAGTCCGCGAATCGTCCTGCGCACCGAGCGCGAATGATTGTCCTGCTCGAACGGACCGGCAATCCCCACCTCGCGGTACTTCTCCAGGTGATACGACTCAAAAAAGAATCCGCGCGCATCTCGGTGCACCACAGGCTCGATCACAACGACACCAGGCAAATCGGTGGGAACGACTCGCACGGTCAGTGATCCTGCTCGACGGTCTGTTGCGCCATGAAGTCGCGCAGCGCGTTGAGCGTGCGCACGAGCGACTCCCGGGCGATACGATTCGCGATCGGTCCGGCCATTGGTTTCAGCACGAATGGAATCTCCCGGCTCAACGACACCGACAACACATCGACCTGCACGTCGCGGCCTGTCTGGCGATAGCGCCAGTACGAATTCAGCCGCCACAGAAATCCACGGTTCCCGCCGTCGTGTTCAACGATGCTGGTGGAAATACTGCGGCTCGTCGCAAAATCCGGCGCGCGGATGGTGAACCGCACGTCGTGCTCGGTGTCGTACGTGACGGTGACAATCGTTTGTCTGACGAGCCGTAGAAACACCCGCAGCGTCAGGCCGTCTTTCGACAACACGCGCGCGGCGATGACGTCCTCCTGCGGCGGCGGCGTTCCTGGGGTGGTCAGCGCGTCGACGACCTGCGCGACCGACGTGTTGCGCAGTCTCACCGATCCGCGCCATTCGTAAATGGTTCCACCGGGCACGTCCACGGATCGGCCCATCGGTAGGTCGAGCGGCGGATCGGCTTCGTGTTGCGGCAGCGCCACTTCGATTCCGCCGATGTGCCGCTGCCATGCGGCGATTGTCGCGGCGCCTGGCTCCGCGGCGTCGCTCGTCGTGGCGACGAGCACGGCGAGGCCGCACGCAAGCGGGAGGCGTGATCCGAGCGAGCCGCGCCGTCCCGCGCGCGGGTGATCCGCGTGCCTGAAGACCCAGCGATCGGCAGCGGCGTAGTTGAGGGCGCTCATGGCCGCGACAGCAACCGCGTTGGCGACGAGCAGCGGCACGCCGATCCGCGTGAGCGCCAGCGTCACGGCGACATTTCCGGCAACCGAGAGGAATCCGCTCGTTACGTGAAACTGAAGCAGGCGTGGTCCGCGCGATCCGCGTCGATCGCGCCAGGTCCATCGTTCGTGCCAGAAGAAGTTCACGAGCACGGCCGCTTCAACGGCCAGCGCCGTCGTCGCCGCGATCGGCCAGTGCCGCCTCGTCAGCGCGGTGAGCACAAAGAGTTGCACGAGGAAGCCTCCGGCGCCGACGGTGAGGAAGGCCAGCGGACGCCGCGTCATGCCGCCCTCGGCGTATCGACCGGAATCCGTTCGGCGATGTAGAGCGCGCGCGTCGTGCGAATCGCGGAGACGGCAAAGGCGATGAGGAGCCCGCCGAGCGCGGCGACGCCGCCCACGTCGAAGAGGCGGACGCGGCCAAGAGCCGCGATGTCTACAACCGGTGACGAGGCGGCTTTGATGGCGCCAGCGATGAGCAGCAGCCTGAGCTCCGTGGGGCCCCATCCAAGAAAGGACATCCGGAAGACACCGGTGGCGTTGGTGGCGAGATACGACTCGGAGGAGACGAGCAGATACGCCGAGAGGACGGCCAGCGCCATGACAGGGTGCATCAACGGCGAGAGCGCCAGCCCCGCGAAGAGCGTCGTTGTGCCCGCGTCATCGATCACGTGATCGACGTAGTAGCCGTAGCGTGGCCGCTGCTGATGCCGCACCCGCGCCACGGTTCCGTCGAGGCTGTCGCCGAACCAGTTGGCCGAGAGCGCCATCACGACCCCGGCGGCCGCCAGCCTCGGGGTGTAGCGAAACAGGCCGAACGAGAAGCCGGCACCGGCCATAGCCGACAGTCCAAGCGCGGACAGATGGTCGGCATTGACGACGCGCGGCAGCCGTCCGGCAATCCAGACGAGCAGCCGTCTTTCCGTGTTGGCCAGAAGGCTCGTCTGTGCGCGAACGTGGATTGCGGAACCAGCAGAGTGAATACGGGACATAACGCCTCCACTTGGGTAATGCGTGGACGGCGGGAAAATCGGCTCAGGCGCCGATGTCTTCTCTGAGCGCGCGGCGGAGCACCTTGCCGATGAGCGTCTTGGGCAGATCCGGACGGAACGCGATGGCGACCGGGACTTTGTAGGGCGCCAGCGACTCCCGGCAGAACGCTCTCAGTTCCGCTTCGGTGGCCGTCTGGCCCGCGCGCAGCACGACCCACGCCTTCACCGCTTCGCCGCGCCGCTCGTCGGGAACGCCCGCCACGCCAACTTCCTGCACCGCCGGATGTGTGGCGAGTACTTCTTCGACCTCGCGCGGCCAGACCTGAAAGCCGCTGGTTTTAATGAGGTCCTTCTTGCGATCGACGATGAAGAGATAGCCGTCGGCGTCGAGATAGCCGAGATCGCCCGTGTGCAGCCAGCGCGTGGTGCTCCCGTCCGGACCTTTGCGATCGCGCAGGACGCTGGCCGTTTCGTCGGGCCGGTTCCAGAAACCGGTCATCAACTGCGCGCCGGCAAAACAGATCTCGCCGACTTCACCCGCCGGCATTTCCGCGGTGCCTTCATCGGCGTCCACGATGCCGACGCGCACGTCGGGGAGCGGCAGTCCGGCCGAACCGATCTTGTTCGTGCCCATCACCGGGTTGACGCAGAGCGCCATCATCGCTTCGGTCAGCGAGTACCCCTCGATGATGTGTCCGCCGGTCAACTGTTCGAAGCGCGATCGTGTGTCCGCGAGCAGCGCCGCCGCGCCGCAGAAGCAGAGCTTCACCGGCGAGAAATCGATCTTGCCCGCCTTTACGTCGGGATGGTTCAGCATGGCGACGTAGAGCGTCGGCACGCCGTTGATGACATTCGGTTTTTCCCGCTGAATGGTCTTGAGCAGATCGGGCAGATCGCGCGGGTTCGGCACGAGCACGAGCGCGTTGGCCGTGACGAAGCAATGCGCCTGCACGCCGACGTTCGCGTAGACATGGAACATCGGCAGCGGCAGCATGGTGCGCGTATCGCCTCGGCCGACGACCGATTTCGTCCAGGCCGCAAGTTGCAGTCCCGTGTGGACGTACGCGCGGTGCGTGCCAAGCACCCCTTTGGCGCTGCCGGTGGTGCCGCCGCTCATCAGGAGCACGGCGGGATCGTCGGGGCTGATCGGTTCGGCCGTGGCTTTTTGATCGCGGTGCTGCCGCAGGAGCGCGTTGTACTGGTGATGCTCCGGCGCGATCGTGACGCGGTCGCCGTCTTTTTTTTCGCGCAGCAGCGTGAACAGCAGCCGCAGCAGCGGCGGGAAGTAGTCTTTGATGTTCGTCGCGACGATGTGCGTGACGCCCGTTGACGATTGCAGACGGCGGACGCGATCGTAAAACCGTGTCAGCGTCACGATGGTGTGCACGCCGTGCTCGCGCAGCGGTGCTTCGAGTTCGCGATCGGTGTAAATCGGATTGAGCGGCGCGACGACCGCGCCGATTTTCCACGCGGCGATTTCGGCGACGAAAAACTGCGGGCAGTTGGGGAGCAGCAACGCGACCCGGTCGCCCTTCGTGACGCCGAGCGCCTGAAGCGCCGCGGCAAAGGCGCTGCTCTCCCGGTCGAGCTGACCGTACGACACGCGCGTGCCTTTGAAGGTGAGCGCTGGCGAATCAGGGTTCGTCCGGGCGGCGTCGGCGATGTAGTCGAGAATCGTCCGATCCGGATACGGCGCGAGCGTGTGTGGCACCCCCTCGTCGTAGTGCGCCAGCCACGGCAGCGGTCGGGACATCACCGCCGGAATTATATGCGCGATAGGCTAGCGGGCTTCGGCGACGAGCATCACGAGCAGCGCCTTCTGGCAGTGCAGGCGATTTTCCGCTTGATCGAACACCACGGAGGCCGTCGATTCGAATACCTCGCTCGTCACTTCTTCGCCGCGGTGCGCCGGAAGGCAGTGCATGAACAGCGCGCCCGGTCTGGCGAGCGACATCAGCGCGTCGTTCACCTGATACGGCTCGAACACCGGCCGCCGCACGTCGGCTTCCGCTTCCTGTCCCATCGACGTCCACGTGTCGGTGTAGATCGCGTCCGCGCCGGCAACGGCGTCGGCCGCGTCGGTGAAGAGCCGCAGCCGCGCGCCGAAGCGCGCCACCGAGGTGGCTTGTTGCACGGCGCTGTGCGGAATCTGGTAGCCCTCCGGGCTGGCGATGTGGACGTGGACGCCAAGCATCGCCGCGGCGTGCGCGAGCGACACGGCGACGTTGTTGCCGTCGCCCACGTACGCGAGCGTGCGTCCGCGCAACGTCCCCAGCTGCTCGGTGAGCGTGAGCATGTCGGCGAGCGCCTGACACGGGTGCGTCTCGTCGCTGAGCGCGTTGATGACGTGCAGCCGAGGGGCGGCGGCGGCAAAGGCTTCGAGCATCTCCTGCTTGAACGTACGGATGACCACGCCGTCGACCCAGCGTTCCAGATTGCGGGCGACATCGGCGACCGGCTCGCGCTGTCCGAGCGCGACGTCCGACTGCAAGGCGATCACGTTGCCCCCGAGTTCCCGGATCGCAATCTCGAACGTGCTTCGCGTGCGAAGCGACGCCTTCTCGAAGAGCATCGCGATGTGCCGTCCTTCGAGCGCGTGCGCGGTCGGCGCCTGACGGCCAAGCGACCGGTCGGCTTTGACCTGCGCCGCCAGCGCGAGGCAGCGTTCGAGATCGGACGGCTCGAAATCGAGAACCGTCAGGAAGTTTCTCGAGATCTTCGGTGCGGCGGAGGTGTCTCGCATGAACGTTAGGTTCGATATTCTGCGTTGATGCGCACGTACTCGGCGGTCAGGTCGCAGGTCCAGACGGTGGAGGTGTCGCGTCCGGCGCCCAGATCGACCGCAACCAGGATGTCGTCGTTCTTCAGGTACGCCGCGGCTTCCGGCGCGGCGTCGTCGAACGGTGTGCCGTCGCTGAACAGCACAATCGGTCCGATCGTGACGCGCGCGCGTTCGAGTTCGAACGCGACGCCCGCGCGTCCGGCAACGGCGATGAGACGTCCCCAGTTTGGATCGCCGCCGTGGATCGCGGTTTTTACCAGCGGCGAATTGGCAATCGCTTTGGCCGCGGTGCGTGCGTCCGCTGTGGTGGCGGCGCCAGTGACCGTGACGGTGATGAGTTTGGTGGCTCCCTCGCCACCGCGCACGATGCCGAGCGCCAGCTTCAGGCACACCGTGCGGAGCGCATCGGTGAACGCCGCGTAGCTCGCGTCTGTGATCGTGACAGCGCTGGCGCCGTTTGCGAGCAGCATCACGCAATCGTTTGTCGAGCACTCGCCGTCGACGGTGATGGCGTTGAACGTGTCGTTGACCACCTCGCTGAGCGCGCGGTCGAGCATGGCCTTGGGCACGGCCGCGTCGGTTGTGACGAAGCCGAGCATCGTGGCCATCATCGGCTCGATCATGCCCGAGCCCTTGGCCATGCCGCCGACGAACACATCGTGGCCGTCGATCGTGACGCGGACCGCGGTCTCCTTGGGAAACGGATCGGTCGTCATGATGGCGTGAGCGGCGTTTGCGCCTTGATCCGTGCCGAGCGCGGCCATTGCCGCCGGAAGCGCGCGTTCGATCTTGCCGATGTTCAGCGCGACGCCGATGACGCCGGTCGACGCCACGAGCACTTGATCCGCGGGACATCCGACAGCGTTGGCCGCCAGGCTGGCCATCTGCTTCGCTACCTGTAGTCCTTCAGCGCCGGTGCAGGCATTCGCGCATCCAGCGTTGGCGATGATGGCGCGTATCTGACCGCCAGAGGCGGCAAGGTGTTCGCGCGAGACGAGCACCGGCGCGGCCTGCGCGCGGTTGGTCGTGAACACCGCTGACGCGGTTGCCGGGCGATCGGAGACCAGCAGCGCGAGGTCGAGCGCGCCCGCTTTTTTCTTGATGCCCGCGGAGACGCCGGCGGCCTTGAACCCCTTGGGCGTCGTGACGCCGCCAGCGATCATCTCAGTGACTTGAACGGTATGTGTCGTCATGTGTGAAGGACGAGTGGAATGGTGTGGTGCGCGTGCCGTTCGATGTGAGCGTCGAGCGGCAACATCATCGCGTACTGACCGCACTGCTGGAACTGCGAGCAGGCGCGGCAGTCGGTGGCGATTTTCTCCGGGATCCGCTGGTGCGGCACGACCAAGAACCCCATCGACGAGAAGTAGCCGGGCGCGTGCGTAAACGCGCACAGCGTATCGTATCCCTCGCGGCGCGCGCAGAGGCGCAGTGCTTCGACGAGCCGGACGCCTACGCGGTGGTGACGAGCCGTGCGGTCGACAACCAGCGAGCGGACTTCGGCGATGTGCGGGCTGAGCGGCGCAAGCTCCACGCAGCCGACAATCGCGCGTCCCTTGACGGCGACGAGAAAGCGTTCCGCGCGCGCTTCGACCTCGGCCAGGATGCGAGGCAGCAGACGCCCTTCTTCCTGGTGGGCCACGATGAGCGCGTGGATCTTGCGCGCGTCAGCAGCCGTTGCTGGCCGTAGCGTGATTCGAGGAGTGCGGCTCATGCGCCCGGCCCTCCCTTCGCGGCAACATCACGCAACGCCGCTTCGAGGCGATTCAAGGCTTCGTCGATGTCTGCTTCGGTGATGACCAGCGGTGGCAGCAACCGCACGACCGTATCGGCCGTCCGGTTGACGATGAGGTTGCGCGCGAGCGCGGCGGGGACGACAGGCGCCGCATCGATCGTGAGATCGAGACCCCACATGAGGCCGATGCCGCGCACTTCCTTCACGAGCGGCTGCGCGGCGGCAATCGCGCGGAGCCGCTGCTCGAAGTGACGGCCGGTGCGCGCGACGTGCTCCAGAAGCCCGCCGTTCAGTTCGTCGAGGAAACAGAGCGCCGCCCGGCACGCCAGCAGATTCCCTCCATACGTCGTCCCATGATCGCCGTAGGAGATCTTCGCCGCGACCTTGTTGTTGATGAGCGTCGCGCCAACAGGCACGCCCGCGCCGAGCGCCTTGCCGAGCGCCATCAGATCGGGACGTAAGCCGATGACCGGCGCGTAGAACGCGTGACCTGTCCGCCCCAGACCGCACTGCACTTCGTCGGCGATGACGAGCGTGCCGGTCTTTGCGCACGCGTCGTTGATCGCGGCGGCAAGCGCCGGCGAAATCGGCCGGATGCCGCCTTCACCCTGAATGGGCTCGATGATGACGGCCGCGGTGTTGCGCGTGATGGCGGCGGCAACCGCCGCGGGATCGTCCGTGGGCAGCCATCGCACGGGACCGAGCAGCGGTTCGAACGGCGCGCGATAGTGCTCGTCGGAGGTGACTGACAGCGCGCCCATCGTCCGGCCGTGGAACGATTCTTCAAACGCGATGATCTCGGACCGCGTTTCGCCCAGCGTGTACCAATACCGGCGCGCGAACTTGAGACACGCTTCGATGGCTTCCGCGCCGCTGTTGCAGAAGAAGGCGCGGTCGAAACCAGACATCGCGACGAGCCGCTCTGCGAGCTGGCCTTGCAGCGGATGGAAGAACAGGTTCGACGTGTGCAGCAGCGTCCGCGCCTGATCGGCAATCGCCGCCGCGAGCCCCGGATGTCCGTGGCCGAGTGAGGCGACGCCGATGCCCGACAGCAGGTCGAGGTACTCGCGTCCGTTGGCGTCGAACAGACGGACGCCCTCGCCGCGTACCAACGTCACCGGATTGCGCCGGTACGTTTGCAACACGCACTGTGCTTCGAGGTTTTGTACGGCGTCCATCATCTGTTCACTCCCTGGGTGTGTACTGCGTGAGCGGCAAGCGTTGTCGCGCGCGCTGTCGCGGCATCATTCGCCGCGGCGGCAAGCGAGGCCTCATCGCGTCCATCGACGATGACCACGCTGTCCACGCCGCGCGCGAGCGCATCCTGACACGAGCGCAGCTTTGCAATCATGCCCGCCGTGGCGGTGCCGCCGGCAATCAACGATTCCATCCCTGCCGGATCGAGCAGCGGAACCGTCGCGCCTTTCTCGTCGAGCACGCCCGCCGTCGTGCCGGCAATCACCAGACGAGCGGCGCCAAGCCGCGCGGCCAGATGTCCTGCAAATGTATCGGCGTTGACGTTGTACAACTGACCGTCGGCGCCCAGTCCGATGCAGGCGATAACCGGCACGTAGTTGTGGCCAGCAAGCATTGCCACGAGCGCCGGATCGGCGGATGCGGCTGGCACGCCGACCCGTTCCAGATCGATCGTCTGGCCGTCGACCGTCCGGTGCGGCGGCGCCGGTTCAACAAGACCGCATCGCGCGTCCGCGCCTGTGAGCCCCACCGCGTTGACGCCTGCGTGGTTGAGCGCGGCCACCAGCCGGGTATTGATCGCGCCGCCGAGCACGCTGACGACAACATCGAGCGTGGCGGCATCGGTGATGCGCAGCCCTTCGATCTGCCGCTTGGGAATACCGGCGACCTTCAGCCCCGCGTCGATTTCCTTGCCGCCGCCGTGGACCACCGCCAGCGGCACGCCGCTCCCGGCGATGCGCCGGAGCGCGTTGACGACGACCGAGAGGCGAGACGGCTCTTCGAGAAGTTCGCCGCCGAACTTGACCACGAGCGGCCGCGTCACAGGAGCCCCGCGGTTTCCTGCGCGCCGATCATGACGTTCATGTTTTGCACGGCTTGTCCCGACGCGCCCTTCACCAGGTTGTCGATGACCGAGACGAGAATCGCGCGTCCGGAGGCATCGACACGCCAGCCGATGTCGCAGAAGTTCGTATGCGCGACGTGCTTGATTTCAGGAAGCGCCGCGCCAGCAAGACGGACGAACGGCTCGTGCGCGTAGACACGTTCGTAGGCGTCGCCAAGTGTCGCTTCGGTCGTGCCGGGCGCGACGCGAACGTAGATCGTCGCGAAGATCCCGCGATCGAGCGGCACCAGATGCGGCGTGAACAGGACATCGCGTCCCGCGCCCTGCATGATTTCGGCGCCGTGGCGATGCCCCATGACGCCGTAGGCCGACATGCTGCCGTGGACTTCGGAGAAGTGCGTCCGCTCGCTCGGCGTCTTGCCCGCGCCGGAGACGCCCGACTTGGCGTCGATGATGAGGTCGCTCTCCGGCAGAATGAGCCCGGCGTTGATGAGCGGCTTGATCGCGAGAAGCGACGCCGTGGGGTAGCAGCCCGGATTGGCGACCATGCGCGCGCCAGCAATGGCGTCGCGATTCCACTCCGTGAGTCCGTAGACGAGCCCTGACGGGAGATCGTGCGTCTCCGGGTACCACCGGTTCCGCGAGGCGGCATCCTGTATGCGGAATGCGCCCGAGAGATCGATGACGCGCACGCCAGCGGCCATGAGACGCGGCGCAATCTCGGCGGCCGCGGTATCGGGCAGCGCCAGAAAGACGAGGTCGGTCGTTGCCACGAGCGCGTCGACATCAAGCGGCGTGAGCGTGCCGTCCCAGATGTGACGAAGCGCCGGCAGCGTCCGCGCCGGTCCGGTGCCGGAGACCGTGGCCGCGGTAATGGTGACGCTCGGGTGCCGCGCCAGCAGGCGGATTAGTTCCTGCCCGGTGTAGCCGGTCGCGCCGACCACGGCGACACGCGCCCGCGCGCCGTCCGCCTGTTTACGCGTTTGTGGGGACGGCTGTTGCACGGTTCGAAAATCCGTATGCATGGAAAAGCATAACTATACAAATCCACGGCACTTCGATCAATGAAAATCGATGTATAAACATTTCGAAGTTATGCAAGGATTGGTGTATTCTTGGCCGGCGATTTGAGGCGGCACACACCGTGGTGAACCGCCGCCACGTGGCACCATGAAATCCCGTCGTCAACATATCATCCTCGATCTCATCGAGGCCGAGCCGCTCACCAGTCAGGAGCAGTTGCGTCAGCGTCTGCTCGACGCCGGGTTCGAAGCGACGCAGGCGACGATCTCGCGCGATATCAAGGCGCTCGGTCTGGTCAAGCGCTCCGGCGACGGCGCCTATCAGCGGTCAGGCGCGGATGTGCAGGCGCCAGCCACCGTGCTCACGGCGCTCGAACATGCGGCGTCGGAGTTTCTGCGCCGAATCGATCGTGTCGAGCAGATGGTGGTCGTCCGGACCGGAGCCGGGCAAGCGCAGCCGCTCGCCGCGGCCATCGATCGGGCGCGGCTTCCTGAAGCCATCGGCACGATTGCCGGTGACGATACGATTCTCATCATCACGAAGGATGGACGGCGCGCCGCCTCCTTCGCGCGCCGCCTCGGTGCGTACGCCGGTCTGTAGCGTGCGTGGTCCAGGCGTAATGCAGTTTCTACACACGACAAGATACCGATGACAACACTGTGGTCTGGACGGTTCGATGCGGCGCCCGATGCGGCGGCATTCGAGTGGGGTTCTTCCTTCGGCTTCGATCGCCGCCTGTTTGAAGACGATGTGACGGGGAGTCTGGCGTGGGCGCGCGCGCTTGAACGCGCGGGCGTGCTGACGCCCGCCGAGGCAACCGCGATCGACGCGGCGCTCCAGGAGATTCTGGAGAAGGGCCGCCGCGATCCGGCGTTCGTCGATGGCGCCGACGAGGATGTCCACAGTTTCGTCGAGCGTCTGCTCGTCGAGCGGCTTGGCGATGCCGGCAAGCGGCTGCACACCGGACGCTCGCGCAACGAGCAGGTCTCGCTCGATCTCCGCTTGTATCTGCGTCGCCGGATTCCGGCGTTGCAGGCGGCGGTCGCCAAGGTGATCCGCGCGCTCGTTGGTCAGGCGCGCGCGGCGGGCGACGGCTTGATGCCGTCGTACACGCATTTCCGTCCCGCGCAGCCGGTGCTCGTGGCGCACTTTCTTCTGGCGCACGCGGCGCCATTGCGCCGTGACTACGCGCGTCTTGCGGCGGCGCGCGAGGAGGCCAACGCGCTGACGCTCGGGTCGGGCGCGATTGCCGGCACGAGCTACAGCGTTGACGTCCACGCGCTTGCGGCGAGTCTGGGTTTTGGTCGTATCGTGGCAAACAGCATCGACGCGTCGTCCGACCGCGACTTTGCCGCGACGTTCATCTACGCCACGGCGCTGACCATGGTGCACCTCAGCCGTCTGTCGGAGGATCTCATCATCCTCTGCGGCGACGAGCACCGCTTCTTCGAGTTCTCCGACGCGCTCAGCACCGGCAGCAGCATGATGCCGCAGAAGAAGAATCCCGACCCGCTCGAGCTCGTGCGAGGCAAGACCGGCCGCGCGCTCGGCGATCTGCTCGCGCTGCTCACGACGATGAAAGGGATTCCGAGCGGGTACAACAAGGATCTTCAGGAGGACAAACACGCGGTGTTCGACGCGGAAGACACCTTGACCGGGTGTCTCGCGGTGGTCGCGTCGGTGGTCGACGGGCTCTCGCTCAATCGCGAGCGCGCGGCCGCGGCCGCGTCTGGCCTTCTGCTCGCGACGGACGTGGCGGATTATCTGGTCGGACGCGGCGTGCCGTTCCGCCGCTCGCACGAAATCGTCGGCGCGCTCGTTCGAAAGCTCGTGGCGGAGCATCGGTCGTTCGAGTCGATGTCGATGGACGAGTGGCGCGCCGCCAGCGATCTCTTCGACACGGACATCGTCGCGCGCATCACGCCGTATGCGTCGGTCGCCGCGAAGCGCACGCCGCAGTCGACCGCGCCAGAGGCCGTCTCCGCCGCGCTGGCGGAACTCGACGCGTGGCTCGGCGGCCTTGCCACTCTGAAATGAGCTCTGTTAAGATGACCCCGTTTTTCGCGGTCTTCATTCATTTCCCGCCAGTGAGGATCCTTCGGGAGCGCTAGATGCAACAGCGCCAGCTTCGGCTTGGTGACACTCTGGACGACTACTGTCCGCGCGAGCGGCGCGTCACAAATCATGTGGTTGTGGCCATGATTGGCAACGACGTCAGGCAGACGCGCTGCGCGACGTGCGATGCGGAACATGAGTTCAAGCACGCGCGTGTGCCGCGTCCGCGTCGCAAGACGGACATTATCGGCATCCATCCCGGCGCGGCGATGGTCAGGCGCGCGGTCGCGCCGCCCCTTGTCGAATCGGTCGAGCACGAGACGTTGCCGGACGTTTTGCCAGATGTCTTGTCAGAGGTGCCGGACGAGGCGCACGACCTCTCCGGGCGTGATCTTTTAGCCGCGGACATCCCGGAATCCGATCTGTCTCCATCCGACATCGCTACATCAGAACTGGCGGCCTCGATGCACGTGCCGATGAGCGTGGTTGGCGCGCGCGCGTCGGAGCAGGCTGGTGACAGCGAGGAGGGGGAGTCGCCGCGCGTGGAAGAAGGGCCCGTGCACCGCCGGCTCATTCGCGCGCAGTTGCCGCGCATCGAGGGGCAGCCGTCAGGATCGTCGCCGCGGCAGACGCCGGACTTCACGATCAGACAACCCGACGATCGCGCCAATCGTTTCAGTACTCGTCAGCAACGGAATGCGTTCTTCGCCAACCGGTCGTCGCAAGGAACGCAGGGGAACAGTTACGGCCAGTCGCGCGATACGCGTGATTCACGCGGCGGCCAGCGGCCGCCAAACGGCCGGTCCGGCGGTCCCGATCGTCACGGTCATCGCCACAAGCGTTCCAGATAGCGCGCCTCGCGCCTTTTCGGAAAATTACCCATGTCAGATTTCGCAGGCAAAACCGGTCTCATCGTTGGCGTGGCCAACAAGCGTTCTATCTCCTGGGCCGTGGCTCAGGCCGTTGCCGCGCAGGGCGCGCGGCTCGTGCTCACATACCCGAGCGAGCGGCTCGGGGAAAACGTCAAGGAGCTGGCGGCGCAACTCGAGCATGCGATCGTGCTGCCGTGCGATGTGGCGAGCGACGAGCAGATCGGGCAGCTTGGCGCCGCAATCGATCGCGAGTTTGGCGGCCTTGATTTCGTGTTGCACGGCGCGGCGTTCGCGCCGGCCGCGGAGTTGTCGAGCCCCTTCACGCAGACATCGCGCGAGGGATTCCGCATCGCGCTCGATGTCAGCGC
>JAISPN010000093.1 GCA_031274845.1 Acidobacteriaceae bacterium | reverse complement strand
ATGCGGGCGACCGCAACCGCACCAGCCCGTTCGCGTTCACCGGCAACAAGTTTGAGTTCCGCGCCGTGTCGTCGAACCAAAGCATCGCGTATCCCAACACCGCGCTCAACGTCGCCGTCACCGAATCGCTCGACTACATCGCGACCGAACTCGAAAAAGCCACCGCGCGCGGCGCATCGGTTGAAGCCGCCGCCGCTGAACTCCTGCCCAGGCTGGTCAAAGAGCACAAGCGGATCATCTTCAACGGCAACGGCTACTCGAAGGAGTGGGAGAAAGAAGCCGCCAAACGCGGGCTCCTCAACCTAAAGAACACCGTCGATGCGCTGCCGCAAATGGTGACGGCCGAGACACTCGACCTCTTCGAGAAATACAAAGTGCTCAACGCCCGCGAACTCCAATCGCGGAACGAGATCATGTTCGAGACCTACAACAAGGTCGTGAACGTGGAAGGCCAACTAATGGTCCTCATGGCCAACCGGTACATCTTTCCGGCGGCGCTCGAATACCAGACGCAGGTCGCGCAGAGCGTATCGGCCGTCAAAGCTGCTGGCGGTACGTCGGTCGAAGGGAAAAAGCTGCTCACGCAGGTGACCAAGCTGACCGACACATTGAAGCGGCGCACCGACATACTGGCCACCGCGCTCGATCGTACCAACAGCGATGCGCACAAGCAGGCCAAGTACGTCCGCGACACCATCATCCCGGCGATGACGGCGCTTCGTGAAGTCGGCGATGCGCTCGAGGCGATCGTGCCGCACGGCACCTGGATGCTCCCGACCTACCGCGAGATGCTCTTCGTCAGTAAGCAGTAGACACACCTCACAGTACACACGCCCATAGCCGTCAGGTGCCCACGCATCGGACGGCTGTGGCGAAGACCTCACGATCCGCTGTGATAGGCTTCGATCGAATGTCCCGCCGATTGCTGCTCGCGCTTGTTGGAGTCGCCGGGCTGCTCACATTCACATCCGCCGCTCGCGCGGTCGACCTCCACGACGTCCTGATCGACTACACCATGACATCATGGAACCGCAAAGACGGACTCACCGGTCCGATCTGGGCGATCGAGCAGGACACGGACGGCTTCCTGTGGCTTGGAACCGAAGAAGGGCTCGTCCGCTTTGACGGCGTCCGCTTCGTGCCGTGGGAAACCCTCAACGGCAGCCAACTGCCCCATAGCGCCGTGCGAGCGCTGCACATCGCGCACGATGGTTCGCTGTGGGTCGGCTTCGCCGCCGGAGGCGTCGCGCGCATCCAGGGCAAGAACGTTCAACTCGTCTCGCAAATCAACGACACCGACACCGGGCTCGTCACCGCCATCGTCGAAGATCATCACGAGGGCATCTGGGTCGCCGGATCGGGCGGCCTGTTTCTCTTCAACGAGAATCGCTGGGAACAACTCGGCTCGCAACAGGACGCGCCCGAGAGTGGCTATCTCAGCGCGTACGTCGATAGCGCCGGCACCGTGTGGGTCGGCACGGAAAGCGGATCCTTCCGGCGCCCTGAATCCGATCAACGCTTTCAGCCTATCGACACCGCCACCGGCATGGTGCGCTCGCTGAGCATCAGCGCCGATCCGAAGGGGGGCATCTGGACCAGCGACCCCATCGACGGATTCCGCCCGCTCGACGATCGCGTCCCTCCCCGAAGCACGCAGTCGGGCCGCGGCTATCGCCTGCTTCACGATCGCGACGGCAATCTGTGGGTCGCGACCATCGGGCAGGGGCTCTGGCGCGTGCGAAACGCTGGCGATCCGGCGCACCAAACCATCGAGAAGGCCACCGTCCTCTCGGGACTCTCGAGCGACGCCGCGCGCAGCGTATTTGAAGATAGAGACAGCAACATTTGGGTCGGCACGACGGAAGGGCTCGATCGTCTCGTCCCGCACCGCATCACGCCGCTCACGGGCATGGGGATCGTCAGCACCATCGACGCCTCCGAGAGCGGCTACGTGTGGGTCGGCACCGAGGACGAGCTGACGCGCTTCTCGCGCGTCAATAAGCAGTGGCAACCGGACCCGGTGCGGATTCCGATTCGCGGGGCGCGTCTTGTGCGCAGCAGCGGCCGCAACACGACGTGGCTGCTCTCCACCGACAGCCTCACGCGCGTGGACGGACTCACGGCCACGCACGTGAACCTGCCGCCCGGCATGCTCCCGTCAGCGATCGAAGCAGTCGCCAGCGATCTGCGTGGCGGCCTCTGGGCTGTGGCCGACGGGCAAATCCTCCACGCCGACGGCACAGCAATGCAAGTGGTCGGACATCCCAAAGCGCTCACGGGCCATGTCACCGCGGCCACCACCGACCACACCGGCCGGCTCTGGCTGGCCTTTGGCAACACACTCCTCGGCGTCCTGTCGAGCAACGGCCAGTTCGACACCTACGGACCCGATCAGGGGCTGACCGGCGGCTTGTATTACGCGCTGCACGAAGATCGTCATGGCGCGATCTGGATGTCGAGCAGCACCGGCCTGAGCCGGTTCCAGAACGGAAAGTTTCTCACCATCGGCCGCGCCAATGGTCTGCCCGCGACAGGCGTCTACGCGCTCGCGGAAGACGACCATGACGACCTCTGGCTCGCGACGAGCACCGGCGTCCTGCGCGTCGCGCATTCGGAAATCGAGGCGGTCGTGAGCGATGCCCGGTATCAGATGCACTTCCGCGTGTACGACACGCTGGACGGCCTGGCGGGGTTTCCCGTGCAACTAAGCGACCGGAACGCGGTCCGCGCCGCGGACGGCACGCTCTGGTTCATCACCAGCCGCGGCATCTCCATCGCGGATCCTCGCGATCTCGTCGCGTCGCGGATCACGCCGAAAATTACCATCGACGAAATTCTCGTCAACGACGTGCCGCTCTCCGACGCCTCACTCCCTGCTGGCGCGGCCAAGCTGCAGATCGAATACACGGCGCCAGAGCTAACGTATCCGCTCAGAACGCGTTTTCGCTATCGCCTCGACGGATTCGACACCGACTGGGTTGATGCCGGACTCCGGCGGCAGGTCTTGTACACCAACCTTCCTCCCCGCCATTACACCTTCCGCGTCGCGGTCAGCGACGATGAAGGGCGTTGGTCAACGTCGGAGAACACATGGGCGTTTTCCATCGCGCCGCGATTCTTTCAGACCTGGTGGTTCTACCTGCTAACATTCCTGACGCTCTCAGGGCTCATCGCCGCCGCCTGGCAACTCCGCCTGCGGCAGTTGCGGTATGAGTTCTCGCTCGTCCTCGGCGAGCGCGTGCGCCTCAGCCGCGAACTGCACGACACTTTGCTGCAAAGCCTCGTCGGTCTGGCGCTGGAGTTTGACGCCGTCTCGAAAACCATCGAGACCTCACCCACCGCCGCGCGCTCGCGGGTCGTCAAAATTCGGGAGCGCGTCGAGGAGTACATCCGCGAAGCACGGCGATCGATCTGGAGCCTGCGGTCGTCCGCGCTTGAAACCGCCGATCTCGCGGACGCGCTGCGCGCGAGCGGCGAGCGCTCGACCTCCGATCACAACATCGATTTCCGTCTGCGTGTCGTCGGCGCGCCGCAGCGTCAACCGGCCAACGTCGAACACCAGATCCTTCGCATCGGGCAGGAAGCCATCCTGAACGCGGTCCGTCATGGCGACCCGAAAACAATCGAGATGGAACTTCGGTATACCGCTGACGCCTTGGTCCTGCGCGTCAGCGATGATGGGTGCGGATTCAATCCGAATCGTCTACCTGACAGAACGACAGACCATTACGGCATCACGACCATGAGCGAACGC
>JAISPN010000046.1 GCA_031274845.1 Acidobacteriaceae bacterium | reverse complement strand
CTGCTTGACCCGCGCTTCCCACTCCTCGAAGCTGAGCGGTCGATTATCGAGCGCTGACGGCAACCGGAAGCCGTAGGCCACGAGCACTTCCTTGCGCGCGCGATCGCCGTGATACATGCCGCGCACCTGCGGCACGGTCTGATGGCTCTCGTCGACGATGACCAGCGCATCGTCGGGCAGGTAGTCGAGCAACGTCGGCGGCGGCGCCCCCGGCATGCGTCCGGTCAGGTGTCGCGCGTAGTTCTCGATACCGTGGCAGTAGCCGATCTCACGAATCATCTCGAGATCGAACATCGTCCGCTGATGGATCCGCTGCGCTTCGAGCAGTTGTCCGTTCGCTTCGAGCGACGAGCGGTACTGGGCCAGCTCTTCCTTGATCGTCTCGACCGCGCGGCGCGTCTGCTCGCGCGGCGCGACGAAGTGCGATTTCGGATAGACCGCGATCTTGTCGTGGCGGCGAAGCGTTTTTCCGGTCATGGGATCGAACGACGCCAGCTCGTCGATCTCGTCGCCGAAAAGCTCGATGCGAAGCCCCTGCTCTTCGTACGACGGATAGACTTCGATGATGTCGCCGCGGACGCGAAACGAACCGCGTCCGAAGTCCATGTCGTTCCGCTCGTACTGAATCTCGACAAGCTTCCGGAGAATCTGCTCGCGGCCGATCCGCTGCCCACGCTCGAGCGGCAAGAGCATGCCGTAGTACGCCTCCGGCGAACCAAGGCCGTAGATGCACGAAACACTGGCGACGATGATGACGTCGCGCCGCTCGAATAACGACCGGGTGGCCGACAGCCGCATCCGATCGATCTCGTCGTTGATCGTCGCTTCCTTCTCGATGTACGAGTCGGTGGCCGGCACATACGCTTCCGGCTGGTAGTAGTCGTAGTAGCTGACGAAATACTCGACGGCGTTCTCGGGAAAGAAGCGCTTGAACTCCTGATAGAGCTGCGCCGCGAGCGTCTTGTTGTGGACCATGACCAGCGCGGGACGATTGACGCGCGCGATCGTCTGCGCCATCGTGAACGTCTTCCCCGACCCGGTCACGCCGAGCAACACCTGATACGCATCGCCGCGATCGAGCGCCTCGGTCAACTCGGTAATCGCTCGCGGCTGATCGCCGGCCAGCGAAAAATCGGACACGAGCGTGAAGTGGTCGTACACCGAAGGCATGAGAACCCCCAATCGTACTCGGCGGCACCCCTCGGCGGCTAGAGTCCCGTGCCGTCATTCTGGCGACACACGTACCGCGCCTGCGGCAGCGGGCTATAATCCATAGCTGCTACCGAAGATGCGGTGCTTAGCCGTTTGCCAGGACGAACTGGTCATCAGGGCGCTCGACGAAATCCTCCTGCCCGGTTTTGAAATCGGATTCATCGTCGAAGCCCGTCCGCTCGCGCGGCGCCTGCACGAGGCCGGCACGAACGTCAGCGTCGGCGATCCGCGCCGCACCGATACCTTTCTCAAAGCCGATATCACGCCAAGCACCTGCGTCATCATCGAAGACAACGCCCGCCGGAGTCTGAAAAAGATTCTGGAAGCGGTGCGCGATGCGGGCGGCACGCTCGTGTACGTGCTCGGCGTCAGCGCGGAAGAGACACAGCGCCGATCCGAGGAATTGCACGACGAGTTCCCCGAGGTGGCGTATCTCTCGATGGCGGAACTCTTCGGCGGGCCGCTCATGACCGAGTTCGCCCGCTCGATGACGCGCGCGCGCGTGCTGCAGTACCAACGCTACTTCGCCGACGCGGATCGCGTGTTGATCATGCTGCACAACGATCCGGACCCCGACGCGCTGGCAAGCGGGCTGGCGCTGCGCAACATCCTGCGCCGCACGAAGACCACCGCCATCATCGGCGCGATCCAGAACGTCACGCGCCCCGAGAACCTGCGCATGGTCAATCTCCTCGACATCCATGTCGAGACGATGACCCCGGAGACGATTCGTGAGTTCGACCGCATCGCGATGGTCGACGTCCAGCCGCACTACTTCACCGGCATGATCGATCGGGTCGATCTCGTCATCGACCATCATCCCGAGCAACCGGGCTACACGGCGGTCTTCAAGGATGTCCGCGCCGACTACGGATCGACCTGCACGATCCTGACCGAACACCTTCGCGCCGTGGACATTGACATCTCGGAGCGGACGGCAACGGCGATGCTCTACGCCATCAAGTCAGACACGCTGTTCTTCAACCGGCAGGCCAACCGCGTCGACATCGAAGCGTTTTCGTACCTCTACCCGCTCGCCGACGCGACGCTCATCCGCAAGATGGAAGGCGCCGAAATCACCACCGACCGGCTCGACTACGTGCTCAAGGCGCACACGAACGGGCGCATGGTCGATCAGGTATTCGCCACCTTCATCGGCGCGATTCCCCGCGAAGACTTCGTGCCGTACATCGCCGACTTCTTCCTGCAACTTGAAGACGTCAAGTGGACGGTCGTTGCCGGCGTCGTCAACAACACGATGATCGTGTCGGTGCGCAATCTCGGATACACTAGAAACGCCGGCGAATTCGTGCGGCGGTTCTTCTCGGACATCGGCAGCGCCGGCGGCCATCGGGCGATGGCGAAAGCGGTCGTCCCGTTCAGCGCGTTCCGGGAGAAATTCAACGTCCTCGAACAGGACAACATCCGCGAACAACTTCACACGCTCGTCGAGAAGTTCCTCCACGACGTCCCGGCAGCGGAACGGCGCAAGGAAACCGTCCGCACGTAACACGCCAGACGGCTGCACGCGACCCGAACCTTTAGGGCACCCAGTTTTCAACCTTCAGCGCAGATACTCGTCTGAACTCAGCTCGAGCCAATACCGCACCGGCATGTCAGAGATCAACTGGCTCTGCGGCAGGACGCGCGACAGGCGGGAGCATGTCGTCGAGCGGCTTCAGTTTCGCCAGCACCGCAAGGAGCGAGGGCCTTGCGACAGGCTCGATGATCAGCCGCGGTCCCTCCTTCCGAAGCGTGGCTACGCGGCCTGTCAACTCGATGTCAC
>JAISPN010000025.1 GCA_031274845.1 Acidobacteriaceae bacterium | reverse complement strand
TGATAGTCGCGCGGATCGATCTCGACGAGGACCGCGCCGGCGTCCACGATCTGATTGTCTTCCACCGGTACGCGCAGCACGTGACCGCCGACGCGCGCGGCCATCGGAATCAGGTGCGCATCGACCTGCGCATCGTCGGTCGACTCCTGTCCGCGCGTCAGGGTCCACCATGCGCCGGCCCCGGCGACGATGAGCACGAGCACGCCAACCAATATTCCGATGCGGCCTGATGAGGCCCCCGATGGTTTTTCTTCTTGTTCCGCCATTTACGGACGACCTCCCACAGACTGATGCACTTCCGCTTCGGCGATGCCGATGCCGCGGCTCAGCAGCGCCTTGGCGACGTTGTAGCCATACAGTGCTGAGATGTATTGTTCGCTCGATTCCGCCACCGCCTGCTGCGCTTGCACGACCTCGATGTTGTTGGTGACGCCTGCCGAAAACCGATCGCGCGCCTGCGTCAACTGCTGCTGTGCCAGCTCGCGCGCGCGTGTGGCCACTTGAAGCTGTTCGCTCGTCGCTTGCAGATCGAGAAATGCGGTGCGGACGTCGTAATCGACCTCGGCGCGCAGGTCTTCAGCGGCCGCCTTGAGTTGCCGGAGCGCGGCGTCGGCTTGTTGTTGACGCCCCTTGGTGCGGCCTCCGTTGAAGATCGGCACATCGACCGCGCCGGCAACCGTCCATGTCGCTTCCGCATCGCTGGGTTTCAAGCCGAGGGCGCCGTAATCGGCGTTGAGGCGCACCGACGGCAGATGCTCGCTTGCGACCGCGCGGCGTTCGGCTTCGGCCGCCTGTATCCGCTCGAGCGCCGCCTGATAGTCGGGGCGTGTCTTGTAGGCCTCGTCGAGCGCCTGTTCGAGCGTCAGGTCGGGCGCGGGCACGGACGGCAGCGCGTCGCTCAGCGTAAACGTCTGGCCGATCGGCAGTCCGATGACGCGCGCAAGTTGCAGCTTCGACTTGTCGAACTCGTTCTTCGCGGCGGTGGCGCGTTGCCGCTGCGTGCTCAATTGGACCTCGGCGCGCAGTACGTCGATTCCGGCCACCAGCCCGCTTTCTTTCAGGTCGCCCGCCTGTTTGGAGAGCGCCTCCGCCGATTCCAGTTGCGCGCGCACGGATTCGACGCGTGCCGCCGCGGCGAGCGCCTGCAGGTAGGCATTCGTGCTGGCTAGCACCACGAGATCGCGCGCGCTGCTCACATCGTGCTGGCTCGCTTCGAGGTTGTACCGCGCGGCGCGATCGGCGTTCGTCGCTTCGAGATTGACGATCGATTGCGACAGCCTGACGCGCGCGTCAAACACATTGAAGGGACCGACCATCGTCGGCGTCCCCGGAGGAAGCGGGAAGCCGTAGGCCGCCAGATTGATGACCTGGCGAACTTCCTGCACGCCGCCGGAAATGTTGGGCAGCAGGTTCGCGAGCGTTTGCCAGCGGGCGCCTTGCGCCTTGCCGGCGGTCTCTTCGGTCATGAGCAGGCCGAGGTTGTGCTGCAAGCTCCTCGTGATGGCATCGATGATCGTCAAGGCCACGGGTTCGCTGGTCGCCGTACCGTCAGGGACGCTGCCGAAAAAACTGGGATTGATGTTGAGGCGCGGGGCGGTGGGCCCTTGAGCCCATGCGGCTGATGCCACCAGCAGCAGGGTGGCGGTCAATACAGATTTCACCTGAATCCTTTCTCGCCGGACGCGGACTCGACGAGGGACATAGCGATAGGACCAGTCGAGAGGAGGACGTCCATGTGACGCGATCGAACGCTATGGCGACTATCTAGATTACTACGCCGTGGCGGTGGACGTCTTGATTTGGTGAGCGCTGGTGGCCTGTGATACAGCGTCGTTACACGCGCTGCTGGTTCAGGCGCGCGTTAGGATTTCATTATGCGTGCGCTCATCATCGAAGACGATGCGAGGATTGCGGAGTTTGTCAGCCGAGGGCTTCGGGAAGCCGGCTTTGCGGTCGACGTGCATCACGAGGGCGGCGCAGGCCTTGATGCCGCGCTGCAGAATCCGCCCGACATCGCCGTTATCGATCTCATGCTGCCGGGGCTCGATGGACTGTCTGTCATCGACGCGATGCGGCGCCGTGGGTTGACCACGCCGGTGCTCATCCTGAGCGCGAAGCGATCCGTGGACGATCGCGTCCGTGGTTTGCAGGCGGGGGGCGACGACTACCTGACGAAGCCGTTTGCGTTTGCCGAGTTGCTGGCGCGCGTGCAGGCGCTGGTGCGCCGGGCAACGCGCGCGGCCGAGCCGGTCTCGCTGACGGTCGCCGATCTCACGCTCGATCTGCTGACACGCCGGGTCGTCCGCGGCGACGTGCCGATCGATCTGCGGCCGCGCGAGTTCGCGCTGCTTGAATATCTGATGCGTCACGCCGGCAAGGTCGTCTCCAAGACAATGATCCTGTCGCATGTCTGGGCCTACAACTTCGATCCGCAGACGAACATCGTCGACGTGCTGGTGAGCCGGCTGCGCGACAAGATCGATCGGCCCTTCGAACAGAAGCTGCTGCAGACGGTGCGAGGGGTGGGCTATGTCCTCCAGTAGCTACGGACGGCCGCTCACGCTCACGTTGTGGTACGCGGCACTGTTTGTCGCCGCGTCGATCGTCCTTGTGCTCATCACGTATGCGCTCACGGCTGCGTCGCTCGCCACGCGCGATCAACAGATCATCAACGCATCGCTGGGCGAGTACGCGTCGGTCTACGCACGCGGCGGGCTGAGCGAGCTCGCCGCGACGGTTCGCGCCGAGCAGCGGACGGCGCCCGAGCGCTTGTTCGTTCGCGTCGTCTCGCGCGGCGCCGAAGCGATCGTACTGAGCGACAGCGAAGGGTGGGACACGACGCATCTTGAAACCGCGTCCGCGCGGCTTGCCGACGGCACGCTGGTACAGGTGGGGAAGAGCACCGACGCGCGGCAGGACATCCTCGCCAGACTCCGCGCGACGCTCGGCTTGATCACGGTGTCGATCGTCGTCCTCGCGCTCACCGGCGGCTGGCTCGCCACCCAATCGGCGCTGCAACCGGTGCGCCGGCTGACGGACACCGTCCGCCGTGTGATTGCGACCGGCAAAACGGATGAACGTGTGCAGGTCGGTCCGAGCGACGATGCGCTGCACGAGTTGAGTCGTTTGTTTAACACGATGCTCGACAAGATCGAAGGGCTGGTCACGAGCATGCGCGGCGCGCTCGATAACGTCGCGCACGATCTGCGCACGCCGCTGACGCGCCTGCGCGGGACCGCGGAGCTGGCGCTCGCCGGCACGGCGGACCCCGATCGCTATCGAGACGCGCTGGCCGATTGTGTCGAGGAGAGCGACCGCGTGTTGCTGATGCTCAACACGCTCATGGATATTTCCGAAGCCGAGAGCGGCGCGATGCCGCTCTCGCGCGAGATGGTGGCGGTCGACGGCCTTCTCGAACGCAACGGCACTCTGTACGGCGATGTGGCGGACGCGAAGCATCTGCGGTTCGTCGTCCACAAGGCGCCTGGGCTCAGCGTCACCGGCGACCGCGTGCGGCTCGAACAGGTGATCGCGAATCTCATCGACAACGCGATCAAGTACACGCCGTCAGGGGGAGCCGTGGACGTCAGCGCTCACCGCGACAACGATGCCGTCTCAATCCTCGTCAGCGATACCGGCATCGGGATTCCTCCCGAGGATCTGCCGCACATCTGGGAACGGCTCTATCGCGGCGACACCAGCCGATCCGAGCGCGGCCTCGGCCTCGGCCTGAGCCTCGTCAGAGCCATCGTCGAAGCCCACGGCGGAACCGTCACCGCCCGCAGCCATGCCGGACAAGGAACAACGTTCGAGGTGCGGCTGTAACTGGCGCGATCTGGTCATCTCGTCATCTGGTCGTCTGGTCATTGACGATCGGGATCTTTCAATCGAGCAAGGAGTTCCCTCCGAAGCCGGTATCCCCCAATCGTTCAATTCGTCAATGACCAGATCGCCAGACGACCGGATGACGAACGGCTTTACCACCGATAGCGCAGCAATCCCTTGCCGACGTACGTGCGGCTGGCGCTGGAGAAGGCGCTGTCGAACGAGCCGACGAGCGTCCAGCGGTTGGTCCATGCCATCCCCATAGCCACCGTGGCGAGCGTGGCGTCGCGGCCGATGGAGACGCCGTCGATGGTGAACGTGGAACCGGGCAGCGCCTGGAACGACGCCGTGGTGTGCGGCGCTGGATTGACGTTTCGTGCCCAGGCGAGGCGGCCGCCGAGCGTGAAGACGCCGCCGTTATCAGCCACATGGGTCGTCTCGGTCCGCAGGCCGAGTTCCGCGCGCCGGTCGGTCGCGGCCGTTGAGGCATAGGCGAGCGCGAAGGTCTCCGCGCCCGCGCTCGCGGTTTCGGTATAGGCCGGGAGCATCTGTTTGGTGAACCGTCCGGCCGCATACGGCAACAGGTCGATGGCGCCCACCGCGATCCGGTAGTCGCCTTCGAGCCGCCCCGACACCGTGTTCGTGTAGAACAGCGCGTGCAATTGATCGGTGCCGGTAATCGTTACCGTGCGATCGGTGGTGACGTCTTGCCGATCGTAGGCGAGCGCGCCGGTGACGGAGGCGTGGCCGAGCGTGTGATGCGCGAACGTGCCGAGCTGGACCACGGTGGAGCGGCTCGTGCCGAGATCGTTCGCCAGGCGGACGTTCGTGCCGGCGCTGCCGAGCGCGACGCCGACGAGCGTGTTGGGCGAGATGCGATAGTCCGCGCCGGCCGCCAGCCCCCAGACATGGCTGGTGACGTCGTGCGTGCCGTCGCCCGCATCGCCGGTGCTCGTGCGCACGCCGGCATACGGAGCGACCCACGGGGTCCAACTCTTGGTTTCGCACTGTTCCTTGCGCCGGGGAGAGTCGGATGGCGTGTCGCACACGATCCAGCCTTCGACCATGGGATCGGCGATCACGCTCAGGAACTGCTGCATGACGTTGATGCCGACGCGCGAGACGCCGGTGGCGACTTCGCCCGAGACGTGCGTGAGACTCTCCGGCGACAAGGCGTCGAACGCCAGCGGAATCTCTCCTGTGGCGTTGAAGACGTTCATGAGCGCGGTCGCGACGCTCTTCTGGTTGGTGTCAAGCCCCGGAGGGAGCGGTGTCATCGTCGTGCTGGCGGCGGTCGCGTTGCCAGTGGCCGTGTGTTGCGCGTGCGCGGGGGAGGCGACGGCCAGCACGGTGGCCACGGCGCAAACCGCTGCCTGCCATAAGCCGAGGTGGCGGTTGGTAATCGTTCGATTATAAGAAGATCGATAGCAATAGGTCATGATTCGCGCTCTCTGTCTCTTTGTGTCTAGTCGTGTCGCTGATTTTTCAGAAATATTACATCATTTTTTTGTTTCGATGGCGTCGTGAAACCCGAAGAGGAATGAGGCCAAGTGCGAAGGCGAGGCATGTGTCGTGTGCGAAGGTGACGTGACGAATGGCGAAGGCGGGAGATGACATGACCCGATCGCGATGTGCGTGCGTCTAACGTCGGCGCTCCGCCGGCGGGGGGCATGCTGGATGTGCTCGCGCATCCGAATCAGGCCAGGTATCCGGGGCAGCGCGTGTTGGTGGTGACGTGTGATGGCTACGTGTATCTGGTGCCGTTTGTGGAAGATGAGGAAAGTTTTTTTCTGAAAACGGTGATTCCGAGTCGCACGGCGACAAGAGAGTATTTGCAACGAGGTGGCGCCGATGCCAAAGATTGATGAGTATGAGCGAGAGATTAGTGAGTGCCTATGAACGCGGCGCGCTGAAATCCGTTGCGACGAAAACCGAACTTGCAAAGTTCAAGGCGGCGGCGCGAGCGACAGGACTCAAGGACAAGCGGGTGAACATCCGCCTGTCATCAGGCGATCTGAACGATATTCAGGTCAAGGCGCTTGAAGAAGGGATGCCCTATCAGACGTTGATCGCCAGCGTGCTTCACAAATACGTGACAGGGCGGTTACGGGAAGGCGCGTAGCTCGGAGCGCGGGCTGCGCAAAGACGCTGACGTTTGATGTTCGCGCCGCAAAATATGCGGGCATGACGCTCGTGAAGTGAATCTGGACCCCTTGGGCATCTGGTCAATCGCCAACCTTTCACCGATGTAATCCGGCCGTAACGTCCAGGACAGGGTGTTGGTCGTCTAATCAAACTAGAGAGCGGGCGCCATGACTAAAGCGCGCCCACTGTGAGGATGAGACGATGAGCAATGTCTATAGAGCGCTGAGCGCAGGACGCGCGCGTATCGGGGCAGTGGTGGCGGCGGTCGGGATTGTGGCGGGCGGTGCGACGTGGCACGGCTTCGCGGCTGATTCGGCGTCGGTGGCGGCAGCGGATGCCAAGGCGCCTAGCGTCATCGCGCGCTCGGCGATCGCCGGGCGCGACTCGTACGCCGATGTCGTCAAGGTGGTGGCGCCCGCCGTGGTGACGATTCGCGTCGAGACAGAAGCGCGTGTGCGTCCCACGCAGTTCGGCGGGAACGGTGACGATCCGCAAGACTTCATGCGCCGCTTCTTCGGTCAGCAGGGGATGCCGAATCAGCAGCAAGCGCCACGTTCGTTCCGTCAGCGTGGTCTCGGTTCCGGCGTCATCATCTCTGGCGACGGCTACATCCTGACGAACAATCACGTCGTCGATAGCGCCGATGATGTTCGCGTCGAGTTGACGGATGGGCGGAGCCTCAAGGCGAAAATCGTCGGCGCCGACAAGCCGAGCGATCTGGCGCTCATCAAGGTGGAGGCGACGAGTCTTCCGACGCTCACGCTGGGGAATTCAGACGCGGTGCAGATTGGCGATGTCGTCCTCGCTGTCGGAAACCCGCTCGGCATCGGGCAGACGGTGACGATGGGCATCATCAGCGCGAAGGGGCGGTCGACGTCGGTGGGCGATGGCAGCTACGAAGACTTCCTGCAGACCGACGCGCCGATTAATCACGGCAACTCCGGCGGCGCGCTCGTCAACATGAAGGGCGAACTCGTCGGCATCAACTCGCAGATCGTGTCGGAGTCGGATGGCAACATCGGCATCGGCTTCGCGATTCCGGCGAACATGGCGCGTCACGTGATGACCGATCTGAAGACGTCGGGTCGCGTGCATCGTTCACAACTTGGCGTCACCGTGCAGCCGGTCACGTCGGACATGGCCGAGAGCATGGGGCTGAAGGAAGTACGCGGCGCGATCGTCAGCGCGGTAGCCGATGGCAGTGCGGCGGAGAAGGCGGGTCTCAAGCGCGGCGATGTGATTGTGAGCTTCGACGGTCAGCCGGTGAAGGACTTCAACTCGCTGCGCAACCGCGTGGCCGACATCACGCCCGGATCTGCCGCGACCGTTGGCATCATCCGCGATGGCAGCGAGACGTCGCTCAACGTGAAGCTCGACGAGGCGGATGCCTCGAAGAACGCGCGCGGCGGTGACGACACCGCGAAGGACGATCGCGCGTCGCTTGGCGTCGCGGTGACGCCGCTCACGCCGGAGATGGCCGCGCAAGCAGGCGCGCCGCGCGATCTGAAAGGGTTGCTCGTGCAACAGGTGACGCCGGATGGCCGCGCCGCGGATGCCGGCATTCAGGCGGGCGACGTCATCGTCGAAGTGAATCGTCAGCCGGTGCAGACCGCTGACGGGTTGCGCGGCGCGATTCGCGCGGCGTCCGACAAGCCGATGCTGCTCCTCGTCAACCGCAAGGGGCAGAGCTTGTTCCTGACGGCGCGCGCGTCGTAATCGCCAGCGTGTGTTCAGACATCGTTTGAGCACACACCAGAAAGAAAACGTGAGGGCCGGTGCTCGTTCTCGAGGGCCGGCCCTTTCGCGTGTACGTAATCAATCCGTTGGGGACTGGTGTCAGGATGTGCGCGTCGAGCTGGAATACACGGGTTGCAGAGGCGGCTCGCGTTGTATAGTGGTAGGGTCCAGTCTTCCAGTCTCTGGACACGAGGCCGCACATGAGCGGTTTCGGCGGGAAGGAGTCTCGGATGGCGAGCGGCACGATCAAGCGTATTCAGCGTGACAAGGGATTTGGTTTTATTCGCGACACCAGCGGTCAGGAATATTTCTTCCACCGCAGCGCGGTTCAGGGCAGCTTCGACGCTCTGAGCGAGGGCCAGCGGGTCAGCTTCGACGAGGAGCAGTCGCCCAAGGGTCCACGCGCGGGGAACGTCCGCACCGAATAAACCATAGTAGTGAGCCTCGAGTCGTTAGTCGCTTGGTCTTCGGACTGGCGACTACCGACAACAGGTCCTGCAGGCGTCGGAGATCCCCTCACGTGCGCGTGCCGACCACACTCGCCGGTTGCTTCCTTCGTCCATGGCGACAGGACGACAAGCCAGCCCTGCTGCACCACGCCAACAATCGCAACGTCTGGCGTAACCTGACCGAGCTGTTCCCGCATCCCTACACTGAGGCCGATGCGGACGTGTGGTTCTCCATCGCATCCACTCCCGGTTCCAGTCTTTATCTCGCCATTGATGTCGACGGTCAGGCCGTTGGCGGTATCGGTGTGATTGCCGGCCACGGCATCAGCCAGTACACCGGTCAGTTTGGCTATTGGCTGGGTGAATCGCTGTGGGGGCGAGGCATCGCAACCGCCGCGGCCAGCGCACTGGCCGCATACGCGTTGGCGCAGCCGCAGTTCGTGCGTCTCGAAGCGCCCGTGTTCATCTGGAACCTCGCCTCCATGCGCGTGCTGGAGAAGGCGGGCTTCGTGCGAGAAGGCGTGCTGCGGAAGAGCGTGTTCAAGGACGGCCAGTTGATCGACAGCGTCCTCTATGCCAAAGTTCGCGACGTCTCATCGTCAGGAGAGGCTCTTGTTTAGAACTGTTGTGTTTCTGCTCGCGTCACTTGTCGCCGTGCCGGTATTCGCGTCGCCAGACGGCGATGCGGTGGCCAAGTGCATCGTCGACAACACCACCGGTAAAGATCGCAAGGATTTGGCGCGGTGGGTTTTCGTGGCGATGTCGGCGCATCCGGAGATGCAGAGCATCTCCAATATCGCGCCGGGCGCGATCGACGATGTCTCCAGGACCGCCGGGAGCCTGTTTACCAAACTCCTCACCGAGTCGTGCCCGGCGGAGACTCGCGCCGCCCTGCGATCGGATGGCCCATTAGCGATTCAGGCGGCGTTCCGGTTGCTGGGCGAACTGGCCATGCAGGAACTCATGACAGACAAGAACGTCGCCGCGGCGATGTCCGCCTTCGACAACTACATCGACAAGGACAAACTGGCGGCGCTCGGACGGTAGATCTCGCCAAACGCGATGTCTGTCGTCAGGCCGGACGGCTTGCGCCCACCGGACCACTCGGAAGAATTTCTGGGGGCGACCATCTAGCGATCGCCGGAGACTCGATATGCCCCTTCACGCAGATTGATTCCGTATTCGAGCCACGCTTTCAGGCAGCAGAGCATCTGCGCCCAGCCCATGCAGTTGCCATAGGACTGCTGCCGCCCTTCGGCCGTGTCGTTCCAGCCCCCTTCGCGGATCGTGACCTTGGTGGCGTTGGCGCCTTGGGCTTCGAAGCGGATGTCGACATGGCCCGTGCGCTCCGGTTCCCGCGACGGCCAGTTGAAGGTGATGCGCTGGTTGGCCTCGCTCTCCAGCACGTTGACCTGAAACGGACCGGGAAAATCGGCAAACTCCCACGTCACCGTGGCGCCCGCCCGCATCGGCGCGCTGGCGCCGCCCGTGGTGAAGTACTGGCGTAATTGGTCGGGGTCGTACACGGCCGCGAAGACATCCTGCACCGGCTTGCGGACAAAGATGAACACATCAAATGTGGTGGACATGGCAGAGGCTCCGAAGAAAGACGATACTGAGGAACAGCGCTCCGCTCAAGCGGACGGCTTCGCCGCTGCGCGTGTGGGCGTTGGACCGCGTGCCCGGCGATCTGGAGATTCAGGACGATGAGACCGACAGCACTCGAACGGTGGGAAAAGACACGCGCCGAGGGGAAAGCCAAATTCATCCTGACGCGTGGCGTTTTGTCGTATGGATTGTTCATGCTGATCATGACGGTTCTCTTTTACCGCAATGACCTCAGCCCATCGTTTATTGGCATGGCGGTCGTGGGGTGGGGGATCGCCGGCGCGCTCTATGGCACCATCCGGTGGTATTTGTTCGAGTGGCAGTACCTCAAGGCCACAGCACGCCGCGTGTCCTAATCGTTCATTTCATTCACAGAAGACGCGCCGCTGCGCGTCGCTTCGTTCGGGCGTGGCACACCATGAATCCCAATCACATCCACTTCAATGACGGCGCGGCCTACGAACGGTACATGGGCGTGTGGAGCCAGCGTGCCGGGGAGCTGTTCCTTGACTGGCTCGCGCCAGCACCGGGACAGCGATGGCTGGACGTGGGGTGTGGCAACGGCGCATTTACCGAGCGGCTCGTCACGCGCTGCGATCCCGCGTCGGTACACGGCATAGACCCGTCCGAGCAGCAACTCGCCTACGCCCGTACTCGCCCGGCGCTCCATGCCGCGCAGTGGCACCAGGGCGATGCGATGGCGTTGCCGTTTCCTGACGCGATGTTCGATGTGGCGGTCATGCCGCTGGTGATTTTCTTCGTTCCCGATCCAGCCAAAGGCGTGGCTGAAATGACGCGAGCCGTCCGCCCCGGCGGCCTCGTGGCCGCGTACGCGTGGGACATGCCAGGTGGCGGTTTCCCCTATGAGGCGCTGAATGCGGAAATACGCGCGCTGGGCATCGCGGTGCCGGGGCCGCCAAGCCCGGACGCGTCGCGGATCGACGTTCTACAGTCGTTGTGGACCGAGGCCGGATTGGAGGCGGTCCAGACGCGGGAGATCGTGGTGCGCCGGACGTTCGAGGATGTCGAGGATTTCTGGACGACCGTCCTCGGCGCGCCAAGCCTTGGAGCGAAGCTCGCCGTGATGACGCCCGCGGATCTCGCGTTGCTGAAGACCCGGGTCATCGCGCGCCTCCCGAGAGAAGCGACAGGCCGCATCACGTACAGCGCCCGCGCCAACGCCGTGAAGGGCCGCGTCGCGCGGTAAGTGTCAGGCGCTGTCGGGTCCGTGTCGTCATGGTGTCGCCCTCGTGTCGCCCTGATGTCGTTGCGGACGCAACCAGCCTCCCGTAACGTGAAGGCACGATTTCACGGAGTCCACATGCAGGTACAAAAACTCAGGCTTCAGCGGGGATGGTCTCAACAACAACTGGCCGAACTCAGCGGCTTGAGCGTCCGAACCATTCAGCGCATTGAAAACGGCCAAACGGCCAGCACGGAAACCCTGAAATCACTGGCAGCAGTATTCGAGGTCGATTTTTCCACCTTATCCAGTGAGGAAGCCATGCCCACTTCATGCGAAGCGATGCCCACGTCAAGCGCGGTCAACCACGAGGAACAGCTTGCCTTGTTCAAGGTGCGCAAGCTTAAGGGGTTTTACGTCCACCTGGCCCAGTACATCCTCGTCATTGCTGGTCTCGCTGTCCTGAACCTGATCACCAGTCCGCACAACCTATGGTTTTACTGGCCGGCGTTTGGCTGGGGGATTGGCATCCTCGCGCATGCCGCGTCGGTGTTCCAGTGGATGCCGTTTTTCGGCGCGGAGTGGGAGAAAAAACAGGTCGAGAAACATTTGGGCCGGCCACTGTAGGTCACGGTCAGGAGATACCACATGCGGTCACCACTTCGAATCATCTTCGCCACGGCTGCGTCAGCGGTCGTGATGTTCTCGCTCGCAGGTTTGTACACCGGCGTGCTCGCACGCGATTTCATTGCAAGCCATGTCGATAGCTCAATGCTGAGGACGCCGCCAAACCTGATGCTCGTCTTTGCCGGATATGTCGTGCTGGCTGCGCTCATGTCCGTGCTGTATTCAACGTTTGGCCCCTTTGCATCGTCGAACGTCTGGTCAGGCGTGCGGTTCGGGTGGCTGATGGCCGTCCTGTGGCTCATGCCAACCAGTCTGGTCTTATTCGGCGTCTATCGGTTTCCCTATGTCGCGCTGCCGCTCGACTTCGCGTGGGCGCTGGTGGAGCAGGGCATTGGCGGCGTTATCGTCGCTCTCGTCGTCAGGCCATCTGGCAGAATGGCCTGACACTGCGCTCAAGGTGGACGGCTTCGCCGACGCTTGCCGTTGGCGTGAGGTGTCATGCATCCAGCAAAGGTGAGACGGACAGAGATTCGACGTTTGACCGATCTTCCCAATGTCGGCCCGGCAATGGCCAGAGACCTGACGTTGCTCGGGTTTACTGAGCCAGGGCAGTTGGTGGGAGCTGATCCATTCCAGTTGTATCAGTCGCTCTGTCTCGCGACAGGCGCACGCCATGATCCGTGCGTGCTCGATGTGTTCATGTCAGTCACGCACTTTCTGGCGGGTGGCGAGCCTGAGCCGTGGTGGAATTTTACGGAGCAGCGTAAGCGTCAATGGACGCGTCTGGCTCTGCATTCGAGTGGACGGTCTACGGCCGCTGCTGAGCGTAGGCATTAGGCGGCGAGGCTCAGGGCGATCCGGCGCATCAGCGTCCCGAGCGAGGCGCTGACGGCGGTTATTTTCTTGCGCCCGGCGTCAGTTGCGTTTCTTTCTTCTCACCCGCGCGCAGGTAGATCACCTTGGTCGGCTCGCCGATTTTCAGCACGTCGAGCGCGTAGGTGTAGTCGTAGATGTTGGCGATCGTTTGTCCGGCGATCTCGACGATGATGTCGCCTTTCTGGAGCCCCGCCGCTTCCGCGGGGCCACCGCCAATCACGCCGCTCAGCAGCAAGCCTTTCACGTCGGTCGAGTAATCCGGAATCGTGCCGGTAAAGACGCGCACGCCGGCGCGTCCGCCGCCTTGGTCGGTCGCTTGTTCGACCTTTGTGAACTGAGGCGGTACGTCGAGCGCGTCGAGCTTTCTGACGATGGAGGCGGCGAAGTCGGCGACGCGGTCGAGATCTTCGTAGTTGATTTTGTCAGCCGTATCCGACGGACGGTGATAGTCCGTGTGCGTGCCGGTGAAGAAGTTCAGGCTCGGCACATCCGCTTGATTGAAGCTCGCGACGTCGGTCGGCTGGTACGGATCGGTCTGCACGAGCAGGTCGAATCCGGCCGCGATGTTGGTCTGTTCGAGCAGCCGTCCCCACGACGGGCTGGTGCCGGCCGCCTGCACGGTCAGCTTGTTGTCCTGCATCCGGCCGACCATGTCGAAGTTGAGGTACGCGGAGAGCTGATTGAGCGGAACGAGCGGCGCGTTGACGAAAGCGGCTGAGCCGAGCAGCCCTAGTTCTTCACCCGACCAGAATCCCAACAGCACGTTGCGCGTCCGTGGCGTGGCGGCGAGACTCTCGCCGGCCGCGAGCACTGCCGCGCAGCCAGAGGCGTTGTCGTCGGCGCCGAAGTGGATGTGTCCGATCTCTTCTTGGCTTGCGAGCGAGTTGCCGTTCTCGCCGTGACCGAGATGGTCGAAGTGCGCGCCGAGCGCGACCCACGGTTTAGCCACGCCAGTTGTTGACTTTGTCGCGGGCAGATAGCCGACGACGTTATGTCCGATCCGCTTCTCGCGCACGACGTTGGTGTGCACGGTGAGCGTCGCGTTGGGGATGGCGAAGCCGGCGACGTGAGGATTGCCCGAGTCGAACGAATGTTGCACGGCGTCGAGTGTGTTCGCTGGATCGCCGAGGCTCTTGAACAGTTCGTCGACCACCGTGGCGCTGATGCTTGCGGCGACGATGCCGGAGCCGGCGAGCGCGGTGTCGAACGACATCGGTACGGTTTGTCCGGCATTCGGCGAGTGCGGGCCGGTGACGACCAGTAAGGCTTTGGCGCCGCGCTGCCGTGCCGCCATCGCCTTGTAGCGCAGGTCGGCATAGCGCGACAGGATGCCTTTGGTTTTCTGATCCGCGTCCTCGGGGAAGTAGCGGAGGACGAGGACGACTTTGTCCTTCACGTCGAGCGTCGCGTAGCTGTCGTAGCCGAAGTTCTGGCTCTCGGGCACGACGATGCCGTAGCCGGCAAAGACGATCTCGCCGCCGGTAATGTCGCCGTTGTCCGAGAATGACAGCGCCTGCACGTCAGCGGCGGTGTTGAACGTGCGTGGTCCGCTCGCGCGCGAGAGCGTTACTGTCGATCCGCCGTCTCTCGTGCCTGCCGTGAACTCGAACGGCTGCAGGAAATCCTGATGTCCGGGCAGCGGCTTCGCGCCGATGCGTTTTAGTTGCGCGACGAGGTAATCGCTGGCGCGTTGTTCGCCGGCGGACCCGACGAGGCGTCCTTCGAACGCGTCCGACGCGAGCGTCGTCACAGACGCGCGCGTCGATGACGCGGTTGTCGCTGGCGCTTGCGCTTCGATCGTTGGCGTGAGGCTGCCAACGAGGAGCACGGTGATGAGGAGAGGCGCGCGGAATGGCTTCATGGCTTGGCCGGCTTTCGTGGCGGTGCTTTCCGAAGCGCGTCGAGCGCCTTCTCGTGATTCCACTGGGCGAGGAAGAGTTGTCCGGCGCCGCCGTCCGATCGGCTTGATGTCCAAGCGAGTTGACGGCCATCGGGTGACGGGACCGGCAGGCCATCGAATCCATCCGTGTAGGTCACGCGCACCGGCTCTTTCGTGCCTTGCGTGTCGACGATGAAGAGCTCGAAGTTGTCGAATCCGAGTTTGTTCGACGCGAAGATGAAGTAGTCGCCGGACGGATGTTCGTACGGCGCCCAACTCATGGACCCGAAGGTGGTGATCTGCCGCTTATCGCTGCCATCGAGCTTCATCGTCCAGATATCGGCGATGAGCCCCTGTTCGTCGAACTGCCGCCACACGATGCGCTGGCCGTCGTGCGTGAAGAACGGACCGCCGTCGTAGCCCGGCGTGTTCGTGAGCTGCGTCTGGCCCGAGCCGTCCGCGTTCATGATGTAGATGTCGGCGAAGTTGCTCGGGTTTTCTTCGAGCCACTTCTTTTCCTTGTCGTTCAGCGGATGGTCGTAGGCGCTGCGCATCGACGTGAACACGATCCGTTTCCCGTCAGGCGAGTAGCTGGCTTCGGCGTCGTACCCGCGCGCGGTCGTGAGACGCGTCATCGCGCCGGTTTTCTCGTGATACGCGAAGATGTCCATCTCCGGGTCGTAGTCCCAGGAGTAGCGCCGCTCTTTGCCCGAGGCGCGGAAGGCCAGCTCTTCGTCCTGATATTGCTTCGACTTCGGATCGAGGTGCGTGGACGAAAAGAGAATCTCGTCGGTGCCCGGACGGAAGAAGGCACAGGTGGTTTTGCCAATGCCCGGCGAGATCCGCTTCGTGTCTCCCGTCGAGAGATCGAGCACGTAGATTTGATAGAACGGATTGGCCGGGTCGCGTTCGCTCTGGAAGACGAGCCGCTTGCCGTCCGGCGACCAGTAGCCTTCACCCGAGCGGCGTCCTTCGACGGTGAGCCGGCGAATCCGTGTGAGAAAGTCGCGTTCCTGATAGCCGTCAGCTTGTTGAGCGATGACGACCGCGGACGCGAGAGCCAGCGTCGCGCCTGCCGCAAACCACCATTTCATCGTGTACCTCGGTTGGTGTGACGAACAACCCGGCCATTATCGCCGTGATATTCTTTTCCCTCAATATCTTGGAGCAATCCCATGAGGCAGTGGACGTTACGGTGTGTCAGCGCGCTGGCGCTGGTTGGATGTCTTGGCGCGCCGGCGTTGGCGCAAACCGGTCTTTCTGGCGCGTGGGCACTGACAATTGACGCGCCGACCGGCGCCAACACGGTGAACCTCGATCTCACGCTCGCGGGCGACAAGGTCTCTGGCACGATGGCCGGTCCGATGGGCGAGGTGCCGGTCACTGGACAGATGGCCGGGGCCAAAGCCACCTTCAGCGCCGAGATCGACATTCAGGGGATGGCGTTGCACCTCGACTTCAGTGGCGCGCTTGAGAACGGCGCGTTCAACGGTCAGGTGAAGGTGGGCGATCTCGGCGAGTTCCCGTTCACCGGCAAGCGGCGTCCGGCGGCGTCCGCGTCAATGGCAGCGCCAGCGGCGCGAGCGCCGAGTGCATCGGCGGCAGGTGCTTCTCCGCTCGCCGGCGCGTGGGACATCGTGATCACGATCGAAGGCATGGGCGACATGCCGGGCACGGTCGTCTTCACCGTCACCGGACAGAAGGTCGCCGCAGAGTTGACGTCGATGACCGGCACCGTGAGCGGCACCGGAACCTTCGATGGCACGACGCTCAGGATCGAAACGATGGCCGACACGCCGCAAGGCCAGATTCCAATCGTCATCACCGGCACGTTGACCGGCGGCAGTCTGTCCGGCAACGTCAATCTCGCCGGGATGATCGACGCGCCCTGGAAGGGCACCAAGAAGTAGCGGCGGACGTGCGGCCTGCCATGTGGACACATCTGCGCGTTCCGATCGCGATTGTGGCGGGCGCGTGCGCCGCGTCGAGCGTGCCGCAGGCGCAGACGCGCACTCCCGCAGCGCAGCAACTGAGCCGCGCCGCGGATGCCGTTGACGCGTTGAAGAGCACCCGCTTCGCGCTCACGCGCGAAGGGGCGCCGGCGTTTCTCGACGAGAAAAACGGCATCACCTTTACCGCCGCGGACTGCGCGTATGCGGCGCCGGCGCGAGTCTCCTGCGACATCAAGGTGTCGCTCAAGAACGGCACGATCATCCAGTTGACGCGCGTGTGGGTTCCGGAAGGGACGTTTCAGTCGAATCCGTTGACGCGTCAGTTCGCGAAGTTGCCAGAGGATGCGAACTTCAACGGCGCCGTGCTTTTCGGCAAGAACGGCATCGCCGACGTGATGCGTACCGGCGTGCAGCACGCGCAGAGTGTTGGCAGCGAGAGCATCCGTAATCAGGCGACGCTGCACATCAAGGGCGACGTGCGCGGCGATACGCTGAACAGGCTCATCGCGGCGGGACTGAAGCCGGACCAGGCGTACCCGGTTGATCTGTGGGTCGAGGAGCGATCGGGCAATCCCGTGCAACTGCGCGTCAGCGAAGCGGCGGGCGTTGGCTGGTTGATTGCGCTCTCCGGCATCAACGAGCCGGTGACGATTCCGACGCCGCAGGTACCCCCTCCCGCGACCAGCCGCCCGCCAGCCTGAATGTCGCGTGCACAACAGTACCCGCGGCTGACCCTCGCGCTCGTCTGCCTGCCGGTCTTCATCGGTGCGCTCGATCTCACGATCGTCTCCGCCGTGCTGCCCGAAGTAATTCGCTCGCTCACCATCGAGATTCAAAAGCTGGACATCGCCGGCTGGGTCGTCACCGGCTACTTCATCTCCTACGCCGTCAGCATGACGTTCATGGGGAAGGTGTCCGACCTGGCCGGACGCCGGATCGTGTACCTCGCCTGTCTTGCGATCTTCTTCGCCGGCTCATGGCTCGTCGCCGCGTCACCGGGATGGCCAGCATCGCTTGCGCTTCATGTGATGCAGACAGTGCAGCATCAGCCGCAGCCTGAGTTTGCCGCGCTGTATGCGCTGATTGCCGGCCGTGTCGTGCAAGCCTTCGGCGCCGGCGCGATGGTGCCGGTGAGCATGGCGCTTGTTGGCGATCTCTTTCCCCCGGAGAAACGCGCGCTACCGCTCGGAGTCGTCGGCGCGATCGATACGGCGGGCTGGGTGCTCGGTCATCTCTACGGCGGCATCATGGTGCAGTTCATGAGTTGGCCGTACCTGTTCTGGATCAACCTGCCTGTCGTCTTCGTGATCTTCTGCGTGACCTGGTGGGGGCTCTCCGGATTGCCAGGCGCAACAATCAACGGCCGCATTGACTGGCTTGGCGTCATCTTGCTTGGCGCCGCGCTGGTGCTGCTCAACATCGGTCTCGGGTCGCCGGAGATGAGCGACGCGACACTTGGGGAAGTCGCCTCGCCTGATCGGTGGTACTGGATTGCCGCGGCAGCCGCGGTGTTTGTCGCGTTCCTCGTGTCGCAGCGGATGCGTCGCGAGCCGATGCTCGATCTCCGCATCTTCTCGAACCGGAATCTGTCGGCGGCGAGCGCGATTAATCTGCTCGTCGGCTTCTGCATCATGATCGCGCTCGTGAGCGTGCCGCTCTTCATCAACATCGCTGGCGGCGCCGAGATCAAACAGGCCGCGCTCGTCACCGGTTATCTGCTCTGCGCGTTCACCGTGCCGATGGCGCTGGCGGCTGTGCCAGGTGGATGGCTGGTGATGCGCGCCGGATACCGGACGGCCGTCGTGCTTGGTCTTGCCGTGGCGATGATCGGTTTCTGGATGATGAGCCGCTGGACGCCTGACATGGCCTCGCACGCGGTGGCCGTGCTCAGCGATGTGGAACACGCGGCGAGCGGCGCCGTGCGGCAGGTCGCGTTCATGGCGGCCGGACTGGCGATGGCGGGGATCGGCATCGGCTTGACGATCGCGCCGCTTGGCACCGCGGTGATTAACGCCGTCGGCGAGCGGGATCGCGGAATGGCGTCGTCGCTCGTGATCATTCTTCGCCTCGTCGGGATGAGCGTCAGCATGAGCGCGATGACCGCCTTCGCGCTCGGCCGCACGACCATTCTCAGCCGGGCAATGATCCTGCCGGAAGATGCGCTGGATCTCGAAAAAACCGCTCGCGTCATCCTCGATGTGGTGACACGCATCACGAGTGAAATCGCCCTGATCTCGCTCGGCGTCGCCGTGATTGCCGCGGTGGTGGCGTTGAGACTCCGGCGCGGCGACGCGTCACTGTAGAACCGTAGAACAGAACGTAGGACCGCACATCACGGATGCCGCTCATTTCTCTGGAACAGGTTTCAATCGCGTTCGGTCACGTGCCGCTGCTCGATCGCGCGTCGCTGCAGATCGAGCCGCGTGAACGGATTGCCATCATCGGACGGAACGGCACCGGGAAGTCCACGCTTCTGCGCGTCGTGAGCGGCGAGACTCCGCCGGATGCCGGATCGGTGTGGCGTCAACCGTCGCTGAAGATCGCGCGGCTCGAACAGGATGTTCCGCTCACGGACACACGGTCCGTGTTCGACGTGGTCGCCGAAGGGGTGAGCGGCGATCACGACGAGCAGTGGCGCGTTGAACATCACGTCGATCTCGTGCTGTCGCGTCTCAGGCTCGACGCGGCAACGAGTGTCGCGACGCTCTCGGGCGGATGGCGGCGCCGCGTGCTGCTCGCGCGCGCGCTCGTGTCGCAGCCGGACGTCCTGCTGCTCGACGAACCGACGAATCATCTCGACATCGACGCCATCGCCTGGCTCGAAGAGTTTCTGGCGGAGTATCCGGGCAGCGCGATCTTCGTCACTCACGATCGCGCCTTTCTTCAGCGTCTCGCGACGCGCATCGTCGAACTCGATCGCGGCGCGTTGACCTCGTGGCCGGGCAACTACGCCACGTTCGTGCGGAGGAAAGAAGAAGCGCTGGCGAACGAAGCGGTGATGCAGGAGAAGTTCGACAAGCGTCTGGCTGGCGAAGAGGCCTGGCTGCGTCAAGGCATCAAGGCGCGGCGGACAAGAGACGAAGGGCGCGTGCGCGCGTTGCTGGCGATGCGCGCCGAGCGCGCCGCGCGGCGCGAGACGATGGGCAACGTGACGCTGCGCGTGTCGCACGCGGACCCGTCAGGGAAACTGGTGTTCGAAGCCGAAGGCATCAGCAAGGTCTACGGCGACCGTCCGGTCGTCCGCGATTTTTCGACACGCATCCTGCGCGGCGATCGTATCGGCCTCATCGGACCGAACGGCTCCGGCAAGACGACGTTGCTGAAGATGTTGATTGGCGAGTTGACGCCGGACGAAGGCGCTGTCCGCCGCGGCGCGAACGTGGCGGTGGCGTACTACGATCAACAACGCGAACAGCTCGATCCCGACCGGACCGTCGTCGACACCATCGGCGACGGCAACGACACGGTGACCGTCAACGGCGCGGCGCGTCACGTGCACGGCTATCTGCGCGATTTTCTCTTTTCGCCAGAGCGGGCGAGGTCGCCAGTTAAATCGCTGTCGGGAGGCGAGCGGAATCGACTGCTGCTGGCGCGGCTCTTCACCAGACCCGCCAATGTCCTCGTGCTCGACGAGCCGACAAACGATCTCGATCTGGAAACACTCGAACTGCTCGAAGCGGAACTGGTGCAGTGGCCCGGCACGCTGCTCGTCGTCAGCCACGATCGCGTTTTCCT
>JAISPN010000240.1 GCA_031274845.1 Acidobacteriaceae bacterium | reverse complement strand
GATCGTGGGTCACATTTATCCGGTGTGGCTCCGTTTTCGCGGCGGGAAAGGCGTGGCGACGGCGTTTGGCGTCTTTGCCGTGCTCACGCCCATGGCCATCGGTCCCGCGCTCGCGCTCTTCATCATCACCGTCTGGGTTTCCAAATACGTGTCGCTTGGATCGGTGGCGGCGTCGGTCGCCCTGCCGCCGATCGCGCTCATGACCGGCAGTAACATGCCGGTCGTCGTGGCGGCTGTCTGCTCGGCGACGCTCATCGTGTTTCGGCACAGGTCGAATCTCTCGCGCGTCAGGCTCGGGCGCGAGCGGCGGCTTGGAGTGCGCATCTCGTGACGCGCGTTGCAGTCTTGGGCGCGGGCAGTTGGGGGACGGCGCTGGCCGTACACCTCGGTCGCATCGGTCACGATGTCGGACTCTGGGCGCGTGACCGGGCGCTTGCGGCTGACATCGAGACGCGCCGCGTCAACGAGCTGTATCTGCCGGGCGTGCTGCTGCCTGATAGCGTGCGCGTGACGGGCGCGATGGATGCGGTACTGGCGGGCGCGCCGCTCGTCATCTCGGCGGTGCCGTCGCAAGGATGCCGAACGGTCATGCGCACGGCGCGGCCGTTGCTCGGTCGTGGCGTGACCATCGTCAGCACGACGAAAGGGCTGGAGTCGGCGACGCGCTTGCGCATGTCGGAAGTCATCGGGCAAGAGCTGGGCGACGAGACGCCGATCGTGGTGCTCTCGGGACCGACGTTTGCGACCGAAGTCGCGCGTCAGTTGCCGGCGGCGGTGCTCGTCGCCTCGCACAATCCGCACGCGATCGAACACGTGCAGCAAGAGTTTCGCAGCCAGGCGTTCCGGTTGTACGGATCGGAAGATGTGATTGGGGTCGAGATTGCCGGCGCGCTGAAGAATGTCATCGCCATTGCCGCTGGCGTCGTCGAGGGGCTGGGGCTGGGGCACAACGCGATGGCCGCGCTCGTGACGCGAGGGCTCGCGGAGATTGCGCGATTAGTAACCGCGGCCGGTGGCCGCCGTGAAACGCCGTCAGGGTTGAGCGGTCTTGGCGATCTGGTCTTGACATGTACCGGGTCGCTCAGCCGCAACCGTCACGTGGGGATCGAACTCGGACGCGGCCGGTCGCTCGCGGATGTCTTGGCCAGCATGAAGATGGTGGCCGAAGGGGTGAACACCACAAACGTCGCGTTGGCGCTCGGCGAGCGGTACGGTGTCGAGCTGCCGATCACGGCGCAGATGGCGGAAGTGCTCTCGGGACGGTGTGATGTGCAGGCCGCGCTCGGCGCATTGATGCTGCGGCCGCAGCGTCACGAAGTCGACGTCACGTAGCGGGACCGCCGCAGCAGTTAAGATTGACTCGATGGGTGTTTTCGGACGGATTCGCGACAGCCTCTCGCGCACCAAAAAAGAAATCGTTGCCAGATTCGACGAGATCGTCCGGCGCAGTGATGCGCCAGAGCGCCGCTCGCGCGCGATCGACGTCGAGACGGCCGACGCGCTCGAAGAGCTGCTGATTTCAGCCGATGTTGGCGTGGCGGCGACCACGCGCATCATCGAGAGCGTCACGCGGCGCGCGGCGGAAGAACGCAGCCTGCGTGATCTGGTCAAGGACGAACTCCGGCAGATTTTCAGCGCCGTCGATCGACCGATCCCTGTGAGCACGTTGCCGCACGTCATCCTGATCGTCGGGGTGAACGGGACCGGAAAAACCACGACGGTCGGCAAGCTGGCGAACTTCTACAAGGGACAAGGACAGCAGCCGATCATCTGCGCGGCCGACACGTTCCGCGCCGCGGCGGTCGAGCAACTGGAAATCTGGGCCGGACGCGCCGCCGTCGATATGGTGCGCGCGCGCGAAGGGGGCGATCCGGCGGCGGTGGTCTTTGACGCGCTCTCGTCCGCGAAAGCGCGGCAGCGATCGCCGGTGCTCGTCGATACGGCCGGACGTCTGCACACGCGCGTCAATTTGATGAACGAGCTTGAAAAAATCCGCCGCGTCGCCACGCGAGAAGTGCCGGGCGCGCCGCACGAAGTGTTGCTCGTGCTCGATGCCACGGTGGGGCAGAACGGCGTGACGCAGGCGCGTGAGTTCACGGCCGCGTCCGGCGTCAACGGCATCGTGCTTACCAAGCTCGATGGGACGGCGAAGGGCGGTGTCGCGGTCGCCATCGCGAACGATTTGAAGTTGCCGATCCGGTTCGTCGGCGTCGGCGAGGGCATCGACGATCTGGTGCCGTTTTCGGCAGAGGAATACGTCGACGGACTGTTCGAAGAGAGATGGTGACGTGACCGACGCGCACTTCATGACGCGCGCGCTGTTTCTGGCCGCGCGAGGCGTGGGACGCACGAGTCCGAATCCGGTCGTCGGCGCGGTCGTCGTTTCCGACGCTGGCGTCGTCGTCGGTCACGGCTACCATGCGCGTGCCGGCGAACCGCACGCCGAGGTTCACGCGCTCGAGATGGCTGGCGCACAGGCGCGCGGCGCCACGTTGTACTGCTCGCTCGAACCGTGCTGTCACACGGGACGGACGGGTCCGTGCGCGACGCGTATTGCCGACGCGGGCATCACGCGCGTCGTTGCCGCCGTCGACGATCCCAATCCGCGCGTGCAGGGACGCGGCTTCGCCTACTTGCGTGCGCGTGGCGTGCAGGTGGATGTCGGCGAAGGACGCGCTCTGGCGATTGCGCTCAACCGGCCGTTTTTCACGCTGATGCAGCAGGCGCGACCGTTCGTGACGCTGAAGGCGGCGGTCAGTGTC
>JAISPN010000221.1 GCA_031274845.1 Acidobacteriaceae bacterium | reverse complement strand
GACCGCGTCGCGCACCGTGTCAAACACCGGCCACCCCTCGTGCGTCGTGCCCCCTTTGCCGGGAGTGACACCGCCAACGACCGTCGTGCCGTACGCCGCGGCCGCTTTCGCGTGAAACGTTCCTTCGCGGCCCGTGAGCCCCTGCACCAGCAGCCGCGTGTTCTTGTCAATCAGTACAGCCATCGCTCATCCAAATCTAGTGCGCCAGGTGCACAACTTTATCGGCCGCCTCACCCATCGAGTCGGCGGTCGTGAAGTTCATGCCGCTCTCGCGCAGCAACCGTTTGCCTTCTTCGACGTTCGTCCCTTCCATGCGGATGACGATCGGCACCGGCACACCTAATTCCGTCACCGCCGCGATGACGCCCTGCGCCAGCACGTCGCAGCGCAAAATGCCGCCGAAGATGTTGATGAGCACCGCCTTCACGTTCTTGTCCGACATCAGGATCTTGAACGCGTTGCGAATCTGCTCCTTGTTGGCGCCCCCTCCCACGTCGAGGAAGTTCGCCGGCTCCCCGCCCGCCAGCTTGATGATGTCCATCGTCGCCATCGCGAGCCCGGCGCCGTTCACCATGCAGCCGATGTTGCCATCGAGGTGGATGTAGTTGAGCGAGAACTTCGACGCCTCGATCTCGAGTGGATTTTCCTCGGCCAGATCGCGCAGGTCCTTGATGTCCTGATGGCGGTAGAGCGCGTTGTCGTCGAAGTTCATCTTCGCGTCGAGCGCGAGGAGGTTCCCCTCCGCCGTCACCACCAGCGGATTGATTTCAACAAGCGAGGCGTCGTTCGCGATGAAGGCGCGATAGAGCGCGCTCATCACCGCCACGGCCTTATTCACCTGCCCGCCTTCGAGACCGATGGCAAACGCGAGTTGCCGCGCCTGAAAGGCTTCGAGGCCGACCCCCGGCTCGATGTAGACGCGGTGAATCCGCTCGGGCGTGTGCGCGGCGACCTCTTCGATGTCCATGCCGCCATCGGCGCTGGCCATCAGCACCGGCTTGCCCGACGCGCGATCGAGCACGAGGCTCAGATACAGCTCGCGCGTCATCTTGAGCCCTTCCTCGACGAGCACGCGCGAGACAACGCGCCCTTCGGGGCCGGTCTGATGCGTGACGAGCGTCATGCCGATCATGGCTTTCGCGATCGTCTCGGCCTCGTCCGACGAGCGGGCGAGCTTGACGCCGCCGCCTTTGCCGCGGCCGCCCGCATGAATCTGCGCTTTGACGACCACAATCTCGCCGCCCAGGCGTCGCGCGATCTCGCCGGCTTCTGTGGGGTTGAAGGCAATCTCGCCGCGTGGCACCGGGACACCGTGGCGAGCAAGGATGGCTTTGGCTTGATATTCGTGAATGTTCATGACGTCAGGAAGCACCTGATGCTATGCGGCACGCGGTTGCTTCGTCAACAACACGTCACGGCATGCGCGCGGCGCGGCAGGTTTTCCTGACGGCGCATCCGAGGCGCCCCGCCCACATGGTCGTGCACGTTTAGAGTAGACTTCACTGTTGATGTCCTCACGAATACGCTTCCTGGAGTCATCGGTCGGGACGAAGATCCTGATCGGCCTGACGGGTCTCTTCCTCTTCATTTATCTGCTCGTGCACATCGCCGGAAATCTGGCGGTGCTGGCCGGCCCCGACACCTTCAACCGCTACTCGGCGGCGCTGGTCAACAACCCGGCGATTGCGGTGATTGAAGTCGTCCTCGTGCTCGGCATCCTGACGCACATCTTCAAGGCGCTCACGATGTATCTCGCCAACCGGCAGGCGCGTCCGGTCGGCTACACGATGAAACGTCCGGCCGGGCACACCAGCCGCAAGAGCCTCGCCTCGTCAACGATGATCCTGTCGGGCCTCTGGCTGCTGACGTTCATCGTCATCCACGTGCGGGCGTTCAAGTTCGGCCCCGCCTACGAGCGCGACGGCATTCACGACCTCTACCGCGTCGAGTTCGAGAACCTCTCCAATCCGCTGACGGTCACCTTCTACGTGATCACGATGCTCATCGTCGGCTCGCACCTCTGGCACGGCATCGCCAGCAGCTTCCAGTCGCTCGGCCTGAACCATCCGCGCTGGACACCGCGCCTCCGCGTCTTCGGCAAGGTGATGGCGGTCGTCATCGCCGGAGGCTTTGCCGCCATTGTCGTGTGGGTGTTCGTCTCGCAGACGGGACAGGTGGTCCGATGAAGCTCGATGCACGAATTCCTGGCGGCGCCGTCGGCGAGAAGTGGGACCGTCACAAATTTGAGATGAAGCTAGTGAACCCCGCCAACAAGCGGAAGTTCACGATCATCTGCGTCGGCACCGGCCTCGCCGGCGCGTCGGCGGCCGCCTCGCTCGGCGAACTCGGCTACAACGTCCTCAGCTTCTGCATTCAGGACAGCCCCCGCCGCGCGCACAGCATCGCCGCGCAAGGCGGCATCAACGCCGCGAAGAACTACCAGAACGACGGCGACAGCATCTACCGCCTGTTCTACGACACGGTCAAAGGGGGCGACTACCGATCGCGCGAGGCGAACGTCTATCGTCTGGCGCAGGCGAGCGTCAACATCATCGACCAGTGCGTCGCGCAAGGCGTCCCCTTCGCGCGTGAGTACGGCGGCCTGCTCGACAACCGATCGTTCGGCGGCGCGCAGGTCTCGCGGACGTTCTACGCGCGCGGCCAGACCGGCCAGCAACTGCTCCTCGGCGCCTATCAGTCGCTCATGCGGCAGGTCCACGAGAAGAACGTCACGCTCCTTGCCCGCCGGGAGATGCTCGACCTCGTCATCATCGACGGGAAGGCGCGCGGGATCATCGTGCGCAACCTGACGACCGGCGCGATTGAGCGCTACGCCGCCGACGCGGTGCTGCTTTGCACGGGCGGCTACGGCACGGCGTACTACCTCTCGACCAACGCGGTGAACTCGAACGTCACCGCCGCGTGGCGCGCGCACAAGCGCGGCGCCTTGTTCGCCAACCCCTGTTTCACGCAGATTCATCCGACGTGCATCCCCGTCAGCGGCGACCATCAGTCGAAGCTGACGCTCATGAGCGAGAGCCTGCGAAACGACGGGCGCGTCTGGGTGCCGAAGCAGAACGGTGACCGCCGCTCGCCGGAACAGATCCCCGAAGAGGAGCGCGACTACTACCTCGAACGCAAGTATCCGAGCTTCGGCAACCTCGTCCCCCGCGACGTCGCGTCACGTAACGCCAAGGAAGCGTGCGACGCCGGACGCGGCGTCGGCGAGAGCGGGCTGGCCGTCTACCTCGATTTCCGCGACGCGATTACGCGCGTTGGCCCCGCCGTGATCAAGGAGAAGTACGGCAACCTCTTCCAGATGTACGAAAAGATCACGGATGAGAATCCCTACAAGGTTCCCATGCGGATCTATCCGGCCATCCATTACACGATGGGCGGCTTGTGGGTCGACTACAACCTGATGAGCACCGTCCCCGGGCTGCACGTCCTCGGCGAGGCGAACTTCTCCGACCACGGCGCCAACCGCCTCGGCGCCAGCGCCTTGATGCAGGGGCTCGCCGACGGCTACTTCATCATCCCCTACACGCTCGGTCACTATCTGGCGAGCACGGCGCTGCCGAAGGTCACGACCGATCACCCGGCGTTTGCGGACGCCGCCGACACCGTGCAAACGCGCATCAACAAGCTGCTCGCCGTGAAGGGAAATCGCGGCATAC